>QHOJ01000031.1 GCA_003218735.1 Verrucomicrobiota bacterium | reverse complement strand
ATGATGATCGATCCAATGCCCAATGCAGTAAGGGCAGCGTACCAATTTACAAAGACTATCGAAACAGTAATGAGCAGGATTACGAGTCCAACGAGCAAATGTTCGACTCGCCGGAGCGTGAAACGGACAGGGGCGTCTTCGATACGACCCAGCGCATAAACCGAAATTGCTTTTGCAATCGCAAGGACGATGACAATGACCGTGGCGCCGCGCAGAATTCGATGCGCAAGATCGAGCTGCGACGGCGGAAGTGGCATGAGCTTCGAGCCGAGAAGAAAATAAAGCGCGGCGAATCCAATCAACAGAAGCGCATGCGTGATAAACCAGAACCTGTCTCTTCTACCCGCCTTGACTTTTTCGTCGGACCTTTTTTTGCCTGCGGTTCGAGCCAGCTCTTTGCGGACTTCCGGCTTTTCGGAAATTTGCTGTGCGGTTTCAGGCATCAATTATGAATCGCATCAGTGCGTAATGGTGAGCGCCACTTGCTACATCATAGAGTTCGCGGGCCAAACACCCGCCGCTATATATTGCGCGCTACGCTGTCTTTACCCAACACCGCAGCACTTCAGCGACGCTCCACGCTTGCGCGATGCAACCGCCGGCCAAGTGTGGTTCGTTCGCATCATAAACTTCGCTGATTGTGCCCAGCCCGTTGTCGCTCAGATGGACCGGGAACGTTTCCAGAAATTTACGGGCGCCCCGCTTGTCATTCGGGTAAACTTTCAGCCAGGCGTCGATGAAGGGTCCGATCAGCCAGGCCCAAACTGTTCCCTGATGATAAGCACCATCACGGGAGCGCAGATCGCCGGAGTAAATAGGTTTGTATTCTGGATCATTGGGCGAAAGCGAACGCAATCCAAGCGGGGTGAGCAATTTGTTTTGCGCAATATCGACAACGGACTTCCAGCGTTCCTGATCGAGCACCGGGTGGTCGAGCGAGATGGCAAAAAGCTGGTTTGGACGGCAGGAAACATCGTGCGCTTCTTTGTCGCCGTTGCAATCAACAACGTCGTAAAGATATCCGCCGTCGGCGAACCAGAAACGTTGATTGAATGAAACGCGTGTACGTTGCGCATGTTCTTCATAATGCTGCGAAGCCGCCGCGCTGCCGGTTCGCCGCAACCAACCCGCCAATAATTCCAATGCATTATACCAAAGCGCGTTAATCTCGACCGCTTTTCCTCGCCGGGGCGTTACGACCCAGTCGCCCATCTTCGCGTCCATCCAGGTTAGCTGACAACATTCCTCGCCTTGCGCGAGGAGACCGTCGATTGGATCGACATGGATATTAAACTTCGTTCCGCGCAAATGCTGTTCGACGATGTCGATCAAAGCGGGCAGGAGAAGCTTGAGCGTTGTGCGATCATTCGTTATCTCGATGTAACGGCCGAGCGCATGAAAGAACCAGAGTGTCGCGTCTGCAGTGTGATAGAGGCCTTGCTTTGCGCCGTCGGGGAACATGTTCGGGATCAAACCGTCGCGAATGTAATAAGCGAACGTTCGCAGGATATAACCAGCTTCGAGCCGGCGACCGGTCGTTAAGGTTAAACCTTCGAGGCTGATCATGGTGTCGCGTCCCCAATCGGTGAACCAATGATAACCGGCGATAATGGTGCGTACCTCATCTCCAGCGGCATGCGCGCGCGCGGCTTCTTCGAAACGGCCAGCGGGCGTGATGATAAATTGATCAGCCGCAAAAGTTAATTCGGCCGGGAACCCTTCGCGCGCGTCGGGAATCGCTGCGTCGAGCAAGCGCGCGCGCCGTTCACGTTCAGAAGCTAGCGCCTGCTCCGCGTCAAGCACTTCGACAATCTCCCATTTTTCCGTCGAAGCGATGAGCGTGGCCGTCCTCTCTTTTGCGAGATCGACATCGAAAAATCCGGGACTCCACAATTCGCCTTCGTGGGCGTAACCACGGCTTTGTTCGATGCGATAAACAACTTGCGGAATTTTCCTGGCCGCAATGGTGAAGACCGATTCACAGCCACAGAGTTTCATTCGCAACGCGGGAAAGCCAGGCCGGGCGGGGGCGATGTCGTACCGCCCATTCACCGCGCTGAGCTTGTAGGGCCCGGCAGTGCCTTTGTTCACCGGAACCTCGTGGTGCCGAAAATGAAACGCGGGACGCAATTCCAGCCGCGGAAGGGTTGTCCCTTCCAGAATGCGATAAGCGACGTGTACAGTGTTTTGCAAGTGGGGAAGGATCACTCGCTTTTCCAAAAGAAGGTCGCGCGCATGATAAGTCCAAATCGGCAACCCATCTTCGAGTCGAAATTCGCGCAAATAGCCAGCCCCCTGAAGGTCAAGCTGGCCGCCGGCGCGTTCCTCACCGCTCAACGAAATCACTTCGTTATCGCTGAAGCGGAGAGATTCGGAGACATGATTCCACATCACGACGCGCCCGAGTGGCGCTGCTAATGCCGCGATGAGCAAACCGTGATAACGTCGCGTGACCGCGCCGGAGATCGTGCCCGACGCGTAACCCCCAAGTCCATTTGTTACAATCCACTCGCGATTGAGCAAAACTTCGCGGGAAGCTTGCGCCGGATTCCACGTCATCCTGCGCATAACAGTTGGGTTATGCACCATGTTTGTTAGGCGAACTCTGAAGCGAAGAGCGGCGTCGCTTTGCTGTGCGCCGGGTAGCTTTTTCAGGAATCGAACGTAGTGCAACTGCTGCTTCGGCGGGCAACAGCCATTGCTCTTGCGTCACGACTGAGACGACGCCTGGGCCACCATAACGTGGCGACTCACTCGTCCACATGGTTTCCCATTCGAAACCGAGCGGTGGCGCCAGAAGCGGCTCGGGCGCGGGTGCGAGGGCTTGACGTTTGCCGAAATTCACGACGAGCAATCGATCGTCGTTTTCACGTGCTAAATAACGAAGTACAAAGCTTGCCGGGCCGAGAACAGCGCCATCGATTCCACCGGGCACTTGCTCGCAAAATCGCGAATCTTCACGACGCAATTTGATAAGATCGACATGGAGATCATAAAGTTCGCGGTTCGTCGTCCGCTGAGAAAAATCAAGTTTGCAACTGTCAGACACTTTCGGATCAGATGGCGATGGCAAATTCCTTTGCATCTCTTCATCGGCGATTGATGGGAACTGCGCCAGAAATTCAAAGCGGCCTTTGCGGATCGCCTCGCGCATATCGCTGTCTCCTACATCCGTGAAAAAGACGAAGGGACTGCTTGCGCCAAATTCCTGGCCTTGGAAAAGCATTGGCGTCCACGGCCCGAGCAGAAGCGGGCGAAGTTTGGAAGCGCAGTCGCTCGCCTCGCGGATTATTCGAAATTTGATCGTGGTTTTCGATGAAGGTGACAAACACCTCTGGAGGTATGCCAAAAGTCGGTGTGCCACGTTGCGATTCCTGCCAGGAATACGGTTGGCCCTGGTAAAGATAACCGTACTTCGCTGCGGAAATGAACTCCTGCGGCGAACCGGAATAATCAGTGCAGTACGCTTCGTTCCTTCCGGTGAGAGCAACAAAGGCGCTGTGATGGAAGTCATCATTCAACAAACCGTCGAGATCATCGCCGCCTTCGCTGGGTGGTCGCACCAGCTTGGCTTCCTGCGGCTCATTCTCCGCGATCAAAATTAGCGAGCGCTTTCCGGCTGCGGCGCGAGCCGCTCGCCCGACAGCTCCGATAATATACTCGTCCGACTTATCGCAAACGTTTTGCGTCGCATCGAACCGGAAGCCATCAAAGTGAAATTCTTCGATCCAATAACGCCCATTGGTAATGAAGAACTCGCGGACCGGACCTGAATCAGGACCATCAAAATTAATCGATTCGCCCCAATCGTTTTCGTACCTGGGAGTAAAATAATGATCGGAAAAAGCGCGCACGTAATTTCCGTCTGGGCCAAAGTGGTTGTAAACAACATCAAGAATGAGGCCCAAGCCTAACGAATGGGCATGATTCACGAAACCGCGTAGATCGTCTGGGCTTCCGTACAAATGTGTAGGCGCGAAAAAATCCACACCGTCATAACCCCAACCGAAGTTGCCGGGAAAATCCGCGATCGGCATTACTTCAATAACGGTGATGCCAATGCGGGCCAGCTCAGTCAGTTGTTCTGCGGCAGCGCGCCAGGTTCCTTCCTTGGTGAACGTGCCCACGTGCAGCTCATAAATGATCTGGCCTTTCAACCGCTTGCCGGGCCATTCCGCGTCCGACCAGCGAAACGTTGCAGGATCGACTATGCAGGAAGAACCATGCGGTCCATCGGGCTGGAAACGCGACGCTGGATCGGGATGAAAGTGTTCGGCGTTGTTTACACGAAACCGATAGCAGTCGCCAGCGCGGGCTTCGGCCGGTCCGGAAAAATATCCGCTGTCTTCGCGTTGGAGCGGATGAAATGTGCGGTGCGCATTTTTGGCTGCGCTTTCTTCAAGCACTACATCAACGTGAGTTGCTTTTGGCGCCCAAACGCGAAAATGCGTTTCGTTTGCGCCAATTAATTCCGCGCCGATGGGATAGCGACGAAATTCTCGCGGATCGGTCACGCAAGTTTTTCGCCCATCGGCCGTGTCACGGCTATGGGTCTCGATGATTTCTTTTTTCCTCTGCAACATCGACAATCAAAAGTGCCGCAGTCGAGACTTGCTAGACCTCGGAAGTTGCCCAAAACTTGCGGAACGCGCGTGGCCAACTACGGTCCACCACGCTTTTTCTGGCGCAGTCGCCCATTCGCTTCCGCAGCCCGCGATCGACCACCAGCGCCCGAACCGCGCGTGTGAAATCTTCTACGTCGTGCGATTTGGTTATGAAACCGTTCGCTTTGTCTTCGACTAATTCTTTTGGGCCGCCGGAATCTGAGACGACGACTGGAACGCCGGATGCCTGCGCTTCAATGATGACATTGCCGAACGTGTCGGTGGTGCTTGGAAAAGCAAAAACATCAGCCGAAGCGTAAGCGGTGGCCAGCTCGATACCGGTAAGGTATCCGGTGAACACTGCATCCGGCAAAAGTTCCGAAAGCCCCTGAGAGTAAGGGCCGAGGCCGACCACGAAAAGCTGGACGGGCAAACCTTCATCGCGCAATCGCCGATAAGTGTTTGCCAGAATGTCGAGATCTTTCTCTCGCGATATCCGTCCAACGTAAAGCAGGCGCACCTGACTGTTGCTCGCGCCGAATTTCTCCCAAAACGCCGGCGCGCGGCGCGCGGGTGTGAATAGCTCGGTGTCAAGACCGCGCGGGAAAATTTTTAATTTTCCCGGATCGAAGCCGCGAGCGATCCAGTTCTGGCGATATTCTTCGGAGTTGACGAAAACGGTATCGAGCTGGCCGTAGAACCAATGCATATAATGCCAGGTCGCGCTCTCGAGAAAGCTGTCCTCGGTAAGAATTCGAATGTATTGCGGAAAATCGGTGTGATAGATGCCGCTGATTTGCAGATTAAGCATCTTCCCCGCAAGCAGCCCCGTCAGACCGATCGGTCCGGGCGTGCTGATAATAATCTCGGTAAAATTTTCCCGCTGGATATAATCGAGGATTTGAAGAATCGGCGGGAAGCTTAATTTTTGAAGCTCGTACTCGGGTAGTTCAAACTCACCAATCGGCTGAAAGTTCTTGATAGGAATATCGTCTATCTGGAGCTCGCTCCGTGAGGTTACGACGATTAATTCCTTTCCGGCTGCGGCTCCGGCTGCCGTCATTTTGCGAATCGTAGTGGCGACCCCATTGACATCTTCGAGCGTATCAGTAAACCACGCGCGTTTACGATTTTGAAGCGCAACTGGAATTTGCCCGGTTAATTCGCTAAAAATTTGCCGCAGCCACGAGCGAGACGGCGCCTGGCTATGAAAGCCGTAGAGGTATGGCGTAAGTATCACCAGGATCGGCGCGATCGCGCTGAGTGCTTGCATACTCTCGACGAGGTTGCCCCCACTGATTTGCTGGACGAATTTTTTGAAAAGGCGAAAGGTGAGTTGCTCCGTGACAAGGTTTGCCAACAAAAAGGCCCGGCGCTCCGGCTCGGGAACTGCGCTGATCTCGTCATTGAGTTTCGCCTTCACTTCCGGCTGCGCGAAATAACCTGAGAGCTCTTTCCAAAGCGATCTGTTGGCCGGCTTGGCGAGATCGAAGATTTTTCCCGATAAAACGCCTTGCGCGATAAAGCCTACTTTTTCCTTGAGTGTGAACTCAGTCGGATCGCGCCCTTCCATGAAGCGCGAAAACATTTGTTCGAGGAGTATAGCGCTTGGTCCGAGTTTTTCGTGGAAACGGTCCTGGATATAACACGCGAGCGTGTTGTAGAAACTGTGCGAGATGGCGAGGGGAGTTCCGCCCCCACCGCGGGCCGTGCAGGCCCCCGAACGTATATTAGCCAGAAACTTCTTCGGTGACTTCGCTGGCGGCGTTTCGGTGTATGCGGAAGCGATAAATTGTCCGCCGTGATCATCCGAGCCGCCTGTAAAAATCTTTATCCACGGCTCCGGGTGCGTGGGCGCAAGGTTATGCCGATTAGCAAACATGTCGATCTTCTCCGGCGTCAAAGAGCCCAAAAGATTCTGAGCGAGTTCGCTAAGGAGAGTGTCCCGTAAGCCGTTGACGGCTTCGAAATGCTTAAAGAGTAAAATGAGGCGTTCGAGGTGAGATGCAGTCAGCTTGCCATTGATACTGTAAAGCGGGTGGGCTACAGCGTGAGCGATTTGAGCCGTTTGGAGATAACGCTGCAGCTCAAGAATATTGTCGCGGACGTCCTCAATCTTGTGGTGTTGCTCTTCTGAAATTCCCCAGACCAGGATGTCGATCTTGCACGGGTCCTGCGGAAAATAAGTCGTTACCTGCTCACTGATAAATGAGTGAGGCAAATCCACGATTTGCAGACAGCCTTCGATCGTATCGTGGTCGGTAATGGTGACATAATCCATCCCCCGCTCCAGCAACTGCCGGTGCAACTCCCTGGGATCGGAGTAGCTGTCCGGAAAATCAAAACGGCGGAACAACCATTCCTCGGAGCGCGCGCTGTAGCGCGAGTGAATATGTAAATCGCACTTACTCATTCTTCACGTTTTTCGGTCCGCCATTAACCTTTGTTTGGCGATCCAGTCGCGATAGGTCGTTGGCGTTCTTGTTTCGTCCATCATATCTATAAATCGCAGGATCTGCTTCCAAACGGCGGGGTGAGAATAATCGGGCGGATGGATGCTCAGGCGCAAGAGAGGATTGTTCTTCAGAAATTGGAGCAGAGCGGCATTCCAGATGCGGCTCACAGCCCGTCGCCAACTACTTCGAACGCTATAAACTATCGATCTTGTTGTGAACTTTTCGCCCGATCGAAGATCGCGCACCCCGTGGAGACCCGTCGTATATTCCAATTCAGTATCGCGCGCCGCGCGTTCGGCTTCCTTACTGAGCAGCCAGGCCGGCGCGACAAAACCTAGGGGAGTCAGGCCGCCGGCGCGAAATTCATCCCGTGCGTTGGTGATTCGCCGCAGGGCTTCCTCGTAACCAAGGTCGTAGAATTCGCCTTCGTAATGGGTATAAAACCTGGTCAGAAATTTGTCGCGCAAGGTTTCATTCGAACGGTGAGGACGTTCATGAAAATAGCCGTGGATGACGATTTCATATCCATCCGATTCCAAATCCCGCAACCAACCGACGAATTGTCGATTTTTTGTAACCAACCCCTGGTGATGATAATCGGGAACGACAAGAAGAGAACAGACGCGCACGCCATGCCGGGATAACTCTGAAATAATCTCATTGGCAACATCTCGGTTGGAGGGAGCGATGTCGTGCAGCGAGACGACCATAAAATCCTTCGCAGCGGCTGCCGTCGCAACGAGAGGTACGAATTGAGTGGCGACCACCGAAGTCATTTTTTAAATTTTCAACAACGCCCGTCTCAGCGACAAGCGCAAAAAGAGCGGCGCGAGCGCACGCTAGCTTCCCATCGCAACAATCGCACGAAACTCTCCAACCGTCACCGGCATGACGGAGAGGCGCGGTTGGCGCACAAGTTGAATTTTCTTCAGCCGAAGAGCAGTCTTGATTTGCTGAAGCGTGACTGGTCGCCGCAGAGATTTGATCGGTGCAAGGTCCACGGCGTTCCAATCACCTTCTTTGGCGGTTGGATCGGGATAAGTTCCTCGCGTAACTTTGGCGATGCCGATGACGGCTTTGTCTTCTCCGCTATGATAGAAGAGGACTTCGTCGCCCTTTCTCATCCTGCGCAGATTATTCCGCGCCGTGTAGTTTCGAACGCCTGTCCAATTGGTCTCGCCCTCGGCCGTAAAGTCGGACCATGAGTAGGAAGACGGTTCCTGTTTTACCAACCAGAAATTTTTCATGTGCAAATCGTAACACAGGCTTCGAGGCTGTCGCGTTGAGCGGGCACCCTGTCCGCGTGTGAGGTCAGGCTGGAATCCCGCATGCCTGAATTACATCGCTCCTTGTTCGACAACTGGGTAGGTTTGTTTCA
This sequence comes from Verrucomicrobiota bacterium, assembly GCA_003218735.1. GTDB lineage: Bacteria > Verrucomicrobiota > Verrucomicrobiia > Chthoniobacterales > UBA10450 > Udaeobacter. Next base: position 41 of record QHOJ01000031.1, on the reverse strand, counting down.
CAGTCGGGTTAAATGCCGCGTCTGCCATTTATCACGTTTGA
>QHOJ01000030.1 GCA_003218735.1 Verrucomicrobiota bacterium | reverse complement strand
AGCGTTGATCGCGCTTGAAATCGCGATTCTTAGTGCGCTCATTCTCGCGACTCGGTGCGCGAATTATCAGGACGTTTTTGTCGCTGGAAATGTTTATTTCACTGACGCGGATTGTTATGCGCGGATGACTCGAGTGCGGATGTGCGCGAAAAACCCGGGATTGGTAATCCGCCGTCACAACTTTGAAAATTTTCCGCGAGGAACAACTCCGCACACGACCGCGCCGCTCGATTATTTGATCGTCGCCTTGGCAATCACACTAAAGCCTTTTACGACGCGTGGGATCGATTTAGCGGGCGCCTTGATCTCACCAATGTTCGCGCTGTTGGGCGGTTGGTTTCTCTGGTGGTGGGCATGGCGAATGAAGTTCCGTTATCGGTGGATGATGCTCAGTCTGTACGCGATCAGTCCAATTCTCGTTCATGGGACTGAGCTTGGCAGGCCCGATCATCAATCACTCTTGCTGTTGCTCGTGACGATCGCGATTTGCGCGGAATGGAGTTTGCGATCCGAGCCAGCGCAAGGATGGAGTACATTGAGCGGAATTGCCTGGGGACTGGCGATCTGGGTTTCTGCGTACGAACCGCTGGTGTTGTTTGGAATCGTTGTCGTGGTGAGCTTGGCGCAAGATCGACAAGTATTCCTGGCGAAATCGCGGCGCACCGGCTGGATTTCATTTGCGCTGATCATTGCGGTCGCGGCTTTGATTGAGCGGCGCATTCCGTCGATGTCGATCTTTTCATCGAACGAAATTTTCAACAACTGGGCGCGCACCGTTGGCGAACTTGCTCATGTTTCTCCGCTAAATCCAATTTGGTTTCGTTGGACGGGATACATGATCGTGGTAGCGCCATTGCTGATTTGGTTTTCCATACGAAAGCGAAATGGCGGCGGGCTCGGCCAGCACATCCCGCCACTGATTATTGTTCTGCTTGTTGCAAGTTACTTCCTCACGATTTGGCAGGCACGCTGGGCATATTTTTTTGTCTCGATATTCGCGATTGCGCTTCCAAATTTGCTCGACCCAATTAAATCGCGCGCGGCGGGTTGGATTGCATTTGTAATATCGATCTTTCCGATTCTGCGCGGCTGGGACGCGCGACTTTGGCCTAACGAGATGGAATACGCCCGGCGAATCGAGCAACGGAACGAATCGGTGCAGCTGCGCGACCTGTCGATCAATTTGCTATCGTCCGAAGTGCGTTCATTTCTTGCGCCATGGTGGCTTTCGCCATCGATCGCATATTGGTCAGGGCAACCTGCTGTGGCTGGCAGCTCGCACGAGAGCCTTTCGGGAATTGCAGACAGCGCCGATTTTTTCCTTACCGAAGATTGGCGAAGAGCGCGCGAAATTCTGGAAAACCACAAGGTGATTTGGGTGATCGCCTATGATTTCGAACGGGTGTCTCTGAATTCCTCTGCTATCATGGGTCGAGCGGTGTCTCGGTATTCGCTCTGCTACGTGCTGGACAGAACACCCGCCCAAGTGCCGCGGTTCCTGGTCTTTTCAGCGCAGAATGGCGGAGGCAAGCTCTACCGGACCGCTCTGGGAAGATAAAATTGTCTGCCGACGTGAGAATTCGTTGACAGTGTCGGCGGTCGTTACAATAGTAACAAATGCTGAGAAGATTCGTCACGCAAAAGCCGAAGGCGGCGGCCGGAGAAGGATCGCTGCTTTCGGATAGAAACGATGAGAATCGTCTTGCGAGCCGCGAAGAACCAAAAACATCAACAATAACTGATTACCAAAAACCTATGGCAGAACATGGAGGGAAAGACATTCTTTCGAGCGATGTCGAAATCAAAGGCTCGATCAAATTCCAAAAGGAGCTACTCATCGATGGCAAAGTCGAAGGCAATATCAATTCTGATGGCGTGCTCACGATTGGTGAGAACGCGGACATTCGCGGTGAGATCAAAACCAAATCGATCACGGTTTACGGCAAGGTGCAGGGCAACATCACGGTGGCCGAGCGCTGCGAATTGAAATCCAAGTCGGTCCTCCAGGGTGACTTGAAAGCAGTGCGTCTCATTATCGAGGAGGGAGCAACTTTTATCGGCAAGTCAGAAGTCACCACCGGAACCGGCCCGGCAAAGACACCGGCGCGTCCGGAAATTGTTCGGCATGATGAGCCGGTGAAGGCCGCCTTCGGGGGACGCGGATAAGAGAGGTTTTTCGCTTACCACCACAGTGGCCAATCCGTCGCCTGCTAAAATCAGTGTGGAATGCCCGCACTGCGGTTTTAAGCAGACGGAATATACGGCGGCCAAAAGCTCGATGTGCCGCCAATGCGGCCGTTACTTTTCTCCATTTGCACCTGAGACTGGTCTAAAACTGCGCGTAAAAGAAGAAGCGGCCGCGCCGCAGGATTCCTCGATCCGGCAGAAATTTGAAGATTTCTGGAAGCGGCAACGCAGCTGCGTCGTCGAGTGTTTCGAATGTGGACGAAAGCAACAGGTCAGCGGCGCGGCGATGTCGACAATCTGTCCGGGATGTAGCGCGCATATTGATCTCCGCGATTACAAAATCACCAGTGGGTTCAGTCGAACAATTCGAACACGGGGCGACGTGCATCTGACGGCCAAAGGAGAGCTGGGCAGTAACAGCGTGGTTTGCAGATCGGCTTTAGTCGAAGGCAAACTCCGCGGTAATCTGTACTGTGATGACACGGCGACCATTAACTTCTCGGGGAGAATTCCCGGCCGCCTCACCGCTAAACACGTGATCGTTGAACGCAGAGCCGATGTCGATTGCTTCCGCCGGATGCGAGTCTCGAGCATCGAGATCAGGGGTAAGATGTCCGGCGAGATCATTGCCCAGACAATTGTCACCATTCACAAAAAGGGCTCCCTCGAGGGAAACGTTACGGCCAAGGCAATCACAGTGGAGAAAGGCGGAATCTTTTCGGGCCAGCTCGTCATCGGTCAGGCTGCTTTCACGCAGGGAGAATTGTTGCCAGAACGAAAACTGGCGGCGGCGAACACGGCGGAGCCCGGCATTTCGGGTGCGGCGCCCCAGCCTTTGCCTGCGACTTAGGTTTCAGCTCGATGCAAAGACTGCATCCACGCAGTCCGTACGAAAAACTTGGTGGATACGTGCATCTGCCACGTTTGATCGACAAGGCGAGGCTTCATCGCAAAGGGCTGCTCAATGGCTACAATTATAAGACCGTTGGTTTTGACAAGCATTTGCTCGCGTTTCTAAAGCTGGACGGCGATGCATTCGAAGACGTCGCCAATAGCCTGAATGACGATGGCGCAATTTTAAACTGGGTGCAGGGAAACGGAGCGAGACATTCGCTCGAAGCAATTGAACAATGGAATGCGGCGATGATTTCCCGACATCCGGACACTGCTGCAAAAAAGGCGCGCTTTGTCTATTTTCTCAAGGAAGCGGGAGGCGAAGGTCGCAACGACATTCGAACGTATTTCGATCTGATCGAATTTGATGAAGGCCGACTGAAATGATTCGGCGGAGAATGACGAATGTCCAACGAGCAAGGAATGACCAAAAGAGGTTTCCGATTGTCGCTTCGTCATTCGTTCCCAACCCCGAAATCGACAGTCATGTCCTGATTTCGGCGAAAATTCGGTTCGCTTGTTTCAGCGTCCCTTTGCTTCCAATGTCGAGCCATTTGCCTTTCAGCTCGAATGTTCTCACCGGCGTGCGTGTGTAAAGCCATTGCACAAAACGGCCCGGCTGATCTGGGTTATTTCCTGCGGCAAGATAGGTTGTCAAAAGGGAGAGCACTTTGGGTGAGTAATAATAAAGAGCGATTGCAGCCAGGGTGGTTCGAGGTTTCTCTGGCTTTTCCTCAAAAAGCGTGATGATCCCATCAGCATCGACCGCGATGTTACCGTACTTTTTAATCGCCTCAGCATCGCCGACGTCATAAACGGCCACTGTTGCATCCGTCTCTTTCGCGCAGCTAACAAAACCGGCCAGCGATTCACTAAACAAGTTGTCACCTGCGACAATCAGCAAATCGCTTTCGGTCAGATTCTCCCGGGTTACGACCAAACTGATATCTCCAATCGCGCCGAGCTTGTCGTTGTCGCTTTTGGAGCCGTCGTTGATAATCTTAATGTTGAATTTGGGCTGCCGATTTTGGTAATGCCCGGCCCAGGCTTGGAAGTCATGCGCGAATTTGTCGTTCGTCACGATGTAAATTGTTTCCAGATCCGGAACATCGATCAGTTTCTCGACGACCCACTCGATGATTGGTTTGCCTCCGACCGGGAGCAGCGGTTTGGCTTTGTCGAGTGTTAGCGGGTAAAGACGGGTGGCGTAGCCCGCGGCGAGAACAAGCACGTTCATAAAATGGAAAACGAGCAACGAAAATGGGCTGAACGAATCGCCTTTACTTACTTTGATTTAGCATCGCCTCCACCCACAATTGCATTTTGAAGATGCTGCTGGATCGCAGTAATGCGATGCGAATCGGTAATCTTGGCGTGCGCAAAGCGATCCATGACATACAAAGTATCGATGGCGGCGCCGTCCTGTGTATTAATACGAGAAAGTGCGATTGAGACACTCTCGCGATCCAGGCAGGCGAGAATATCGTAAAGCAATCCGAGCCGGTCCGGAGCCTGGACCTCGATCAGTGTATAAATCGGATGCGTTTTGTTATCTATGCCAATGTGGATCGGAAATTCGATTCCTGGTGCAAGGTCGTGGCGGCTCTGACATTTCGCTCTTTCGATTAACGGAAGAAAATCGAAATTCTCATCCTCGAGGGCGCGGCGCAAAGTTTGTTCGACCAGCTCGAATTCGCGCGGGTCGGTGACGGCATGTGCGTTCGTATTGCACACGCGAAAAACGCCGAGAACAACGTTGTCTCCTCGCGGAAAAATATCGGCGCTCAAGATATTGATCGGCACGACTGAAAACGACCCGGCAATTTTGGCCAGCAACTGCCCACGTTCCCACGTCCAGAAACTGACAAGGCTGTGGCCTTGCTCAGTAAAAGGTTTCCACATGATGGCGGGCGCCAGTGGCTGCTTCCCCCGGCTGGAGACGTTCGCAAGAAATGAGCGGAACAGTTTGAGATGCTCGATAATTTCCGGCACATCGCAGCCGCGGAAATAATTGTCCGGCATAAAGTCAAAGTGCGCCTCAATTTCGTTGGCGTAATCAGGTGAAAGATTTTCAGCCACGGACGTCTGCAAGCTTTCGCGCTCGATTTTTGTTTGTTCGTAATAAGATTTCTGGTCGGTCAGATAGCGGGACGTCTCGTGAAACAATTGCCAGACAAGGGATTCTTTCCAATCGGACCACGCTTCGGCGCTTGTGCCCTGGCCATCAGCTAAAGTAAGCAGCATCAAGGCGTCTAAATTTTTCTGGTGCTTCACAATTTTGGCCA
>QHOJ01000029.1 GCA_003218735.1 Verrucomicrobiota bacterium | reverse complement strand
AAGCGCGCGGCGCGAAAGTGATCGCGACGGCATCGACCGCAAATCAGGATCTGCTCAAGGAATTGGGCGCGGATGTGGCGATCGATTATACGAAGACAAAGTTCGAGGATGTCGCGAAAGATGTCGATGTCGTTCTCGACTCAGTCGGCAAGGATACGCTCGCGAGGTCGTACGGCGTGATAAAGAAAGGCGGCTTCATTGCGTCCCTGGTGGCGCGTCCTGACCCAACGGAGCTTAAAACCCACGGGATTAAGGGTGCATCCATCAGTGTTGAACCGAATTCGAGTGAGCTTGCTGAAATTGGCAAGTTGATCGACGAGAAGAAAATCAAGGTAATCGTGTCTCAAACATTTCCACTTTCCGAAGCGATTAAAGCGCAGGAACAGGTCGCGACCGGTCACACCCGCGGCAAAATCGTGCTCAAGGTCGCTGACGAACCGAAGTAGCAACCAGCGGTTCACCTGTGCTATAACGCAGGAATGAATTGGGATGCGATCAACGCGGTCTCGCAGCTTGTAAGCTCGATCGCAGTTGTGTTGTCGGTTCTATATCTCGGCATTCAGGTACACCGGAGCACGCGCGTGGCCAAGCTCGCCACGCAAGACGCCGCGGCTACGGCCCTGCGCGATGTGACCAAACCTTTGATGGAGAACGCAGAGCTGGAACGGATCTGGCGGATTGGCCTGGAAGATCTCAGCGCGCTTTCCACCGAAGATCGCGCCCGCTTTTTTCATGCTGCTTACCAATTCTTAAAAGCCTTCGAGACAATCCATTTTCATTATGTTTATGGACTAATGGACAGGCAGCTCTGGGAAGGTTGGCGCGGGCTTCTTCAACATTACGTCGCGGCGCCGGGGATGGCTCATTATTGGAGGCTTCGTCCCGAAGTTTTCTCGGAGCGGTTTCGGAAATTCGTTAACGCGCTCGAGCCTCCGACCGAGCAACGCACGGTCGGAAATCTTTTTGAACGGGAACGAAAATCATAAGGTAGCCCGTCTCCGGTGGTGTGGAACCGCGCCCGTAACAAAGTGTTCGAAAATCTCGCGGGCGAGCCACCGCTGATTAGAGAAAAACCGTTGCCGGGATGCGTAACGCAAGCTAATTGCACGATCTGCTGTGCGGGTAAACGATGAATATTCACGAGTATCAAGCCAGGGAATTGCTGCAAAAATTCGATGTGGCGACAACGCGCGGCGAAAGCGCTTCTACAGCCGACGAGGTAGAACAAATCGCGAACGAGCTGGGACATGTCGATCTTGTCGTGAAAGCACAGATTCATGCCGGAGGACGCGGGAAGGGGACATTCAAGAACGGATTCGAGGGCGGTGTTCACCTCTCCAAATCGCCAGCGCACGCTCGCGAGATCGCGTCAAAAATGCTCGGCCAGACTCTGGTCACGCATCAGACCGGATCTGCCGGTCGCGTCGTGAACAAAGTGCTGGTGGCGGAGTCCGCGGAAATTGCGCGCGAAATGTATTTTGCGATTCTGCTCGATCGAACTACAGCTGCGCCGGTCATTGTCACGAGCACAGAAGGCGGAGTTGAGATTGAAGCCGTCGCTGCAAAATCTCCTGAGAAAATTCTTCGCGAACGAATCGATCCGCTTGCCGGCCTGCAATCATTTCAGACACGGAAACTGGCGAAGCAACTTAATTTCGAGTCATCGCAGTTGAAGAACGCTTCGAAATTATTCGAAGGACTCTATCGGACCTTCATCGCTTTCGATTGCTCGATGGTGGAAGTCAATCCGCTGGTGGTCACGACCAAAGGCGAAGTGCTGGCGCTCGATGCGAAATTTAATTTCGACGATAATGCACTTTATCGACATCCGGAGATTGCGGCGATGCGCGACATCGCGGAGGAAGATCCGCGCGAAGTTGAAGCATCGAGGCATGGCCTCAATTATATCGGGCTTGATGGAAACATCGCCTGCCTTGTGAACGGCGCCGGGCTTGCCATGGCCACGATGGATATCATCAAGTTTTATGGCGGCGAGCCTGCTAATTTTCTCGATGTCGGCGGCGGCGCTACCGAGGAACAGGTTACCGAGGCGTTCAAAATTCTGATCTCCGACAAAAAAGTAAAGGCAATCCTGGTCAATATATTCGGCGGCATCATGAGGTGCGATGTCATCGCCCAAGGCATCATCAACGCGGCGAAAACGGTGAAGTTGTCGGTGCCGCTGGTCGTTAGGCTGGAAGGAACAAATGTTGAAAAAGGAAAACATTTGCTGAAAGAAAGCGGCCTCACTTTGATCGCGGCAGATGATCTCGGGGATGCCGCCAAGAAGGCTGTAGCGGCCGCAAATCCCAAATCCCAAGTTCCAAATCCCAAGTAAAAAACGAAACTCCAAGTTCCAAAATGAAAGACGGCGCCAAACCACGTGATCTCGAGGATCGAACCTTTGAATTCGCGCAATCGGTTCGTGCGTTTGTAAAAGAGTTACCGCGGACGATCAGCAATAGTGAAGTCGTTCGACAACTAGTTCGCGCATCCGGTTCTGTTGCGGCCAACTGGATTGAAGCTGATGAAGCGTTAAGCAAGAAAGATTTTCTGATGCGAGCAAAGATTTGCCGCAAAGAAGCCAAAGAGAGCCGGCTATTCCTGCGATTAGTGGAAACCGGTCTAACGAAAAGCAGTATCGCTACTCGTGATGGACTCGCGGCTGAAGCGCGCGAATTAACGTTAATTTTTGCATCGATTATATCTAAGAGCGGATGACGGCGCTGTTTTTTAAGGATTTGGCGATTGAATGTTGCTTGAGATTTGGGAATTGGGATTTGGAACTTCTGGAACAGCGAAATGAAAGTTGGATCGATAATCGCCTTTGCGTTGATGTTCGCGGTAACAGTTGCGGGCGATGAGCTACCTCGAAGAGCAAAGACGTCGCGTGAATCGTATCCGAATGTCGATGTTATCTACGATTCCGTTACAGTGCCACACGGAGAGCGGCTGCGGACGATCATTACAAAGCCACATGAGGGGGACGGAAAACTGCCGGTGATTTTTGTGGCCGGATGGCTGAGTTGCGATTCGGTCGAAGCGCCAGCTGGAACAAAAGACGCTACTGGAATCGTGTTTCAAGGTCTCGCCCAGATGCCGGGCTTCTCTTTATTCCGCGTCGATAAACAAGGTGTTGGCGATAGCGAAGGTGATTGTGCTGCGAATGATTTCGAATCCGAGCTCGCTGGTTATCGGGTAGCGTTTCGCGCTTTGAAAAATTACGACTTCATCGACGGCAACCAAATTTACGTTCTTGGACTCAGTAACGGCGGCGGCTTTGCGCCATTAGTTCCAGAATCCGATTCGGAACAAGGGCAAATCCGCGGATACGTGGCAGTCGGCGGCTGGGTAAAAACATGGTTCGAACACATGCTCGAGATTGAGCGGCGTCGTTTTGCGTTGATGGGCAAATCGCCAGGCGAAGTGAATAACCGCATGAAGGCTGCGGCTACGTTATACCACAATTGGCTGATCAAAGGCCGCGGTGTTGATGAGATTCTCAAAGAGCAACCGCAACTCACCGAGATCTGGCCGGAAGGGGCCGATCACAATCACCTCTACGGCCGACCACTTGCGTTTTATCAGCAGCTGCAAAATTTGAATCTCGCCGGCGCATGGTCGCGGGTGAAAGTTCCAACTTTGGTTTTGCACGGCCAATACGATTGGATCATGAGCCGCGAAGATCACGAATTGATCGCGCAGTACGTGAACCAGAATCGGCCGGGAGTAGCGCGCTTCATCGAAGTGCCCGATATGGGTCACACGTTTCAACATTACTTGAGTTTCCCGGATGCATTTAAAGGAAAGAGCGCTCCATTCGATCCGAACGTACTGCGCCTGTTGACTGATTGGTTTAAGCAACAGCAAGCAAAAACATGAACATGAAAATCAAGGGCATTGGATTTGTTGGCGTCCCCGTTACGGACTTGAAACGCGCACGGGCTTTTTACGAAGACGTGCTTGGATTAAAGATCTCAGATGAAATGATGGGAGGGAAATGGATTGAATACGGTGTTGGTGACGACACGCTGGCCATTGCGAACGTGAGCGACACTTGGACGCCATCTGATCAGGGCACAGGCGCCGCCCTTGAAGTGGAAGATTTCGATGAAGCGATCAGCCGATTAAAAGATCGGCAGGTTCGCTTTGCAGCGGAGCCGTTCGAAACGCCGTGCTGTCACATGGCCGTCATTCAAGATCCTGACGGCAATAAGTTGATGATCCACAAATTGAAACCAGAAAACGAGAAAGGAATCTGTCTATGATTAAAGAAGTAGCATTCGTCGCGATTGCAGTTTCAGACAAGGAACGCGCTCGCAAATTTTACCAGGAAACGCTTGAGCTAAAGCCAACTACGACCGCCATGGAAGGCGCCTGGGTCGAATACGATCTTGGCACGGTGACAATCGGGGTCGGTTGTCATCCGGCATGGAAACCTTCGCGAGATGGAACAACGGTCGCTTTCGAAGTCGAAGACATTGACGCAAGCATCGCAAAGTTGAAAGAAAGCGGCGTCATCTTCGACATGGAAAAGACCGAGACCCCGGTTTGTTGGATGGCGCAGTTTCGCGATCCGGACGGCAATAAACTCGTCGTGCATAAACGCAAAACGAAATGACGAAGCCCTAATGTCGAATGACGAAGGAAATCCGAATGCTCAAATGACGAAAGCGCGACCGAAGCAGTCAACAGTCATTCAAATTTCGTCATTCATTCGACATTCGACATTCGACATTTGTCATTCCTGCCATGTCTGTTTTAGTCGATAAAAGCACGCGTCTCGTGGTGCAGGGAATTACCGGCAGCGCGGGCGCGTTTCACACGCGGCAGTGCATCGAATACGGCACGAATGTTGTCGCGGGCGTGACGCCGGAGAAAGGCGGCCAAATATTCGATGGCAAAGTGCCGGTATTCGACACGGTCTGGGAAGCGCGGCAGAAAACTGAATGCAACGCCTCGATGGTTTTCGTGCCCGCCCCCGCAGCCGCGGATTCAATTCTCGAAGCTGTCGATGCCGGCGTTGAGCTTGTTGTTTGCATCACGGAAGGAATTCCGGTGATGGACATGATGCGCATCAAAGCGCTCATGCACGGCAAAAAATCGAGACTGATCGGGCCGAATTGTCCAGGGATTATCACACCCGGTGCTTGCAAGATCGGGATCATGCCCGGCTACATTCACAAGCCCGGCAATGTTGGTGTGATCTCGCGCTCGGGAACACTCACTTACGAGGCAGTCTGGCAATTGACTTCGCGCGGCTACGGCCAATCAACTTGTATCGGTATCGGCGGCGACCCTATCCACGGCCTGTCGCATCTCGATGCGGTGAAACTTTTCAACGAAGACCCGGGTACAGAAGCCATGATTTTGATTGGCGAGATTGGTGGCTCGGCCGAGGAAGAAGCGGCCGAATGGATCAAGACCAATTGCAAAAAACCTCTCGCAGCATTCATCGCTGGAATGACGGCGCCGCCTGGACGGCGAATGGGTCACGCTGGTGCAATCGTTTCGGGTGGGAAAGGGACAGCAACAGGAAAAATCGCAGCGCTCAAAGCTGCCGGAGTCGCGATCTCTGACACGCCTGCCACAATGGCCGATACTTTAATTG
>QHOJ01000028.1 GCA_003218735.1 Verrucomicrobiota bacterium | reverse complement strand
AACGCCGCGACAATGAAAGATATCGTGCAAAACGAAGAAGTGAGCGGTTCCGCCTGGAAAAATCCGGACGGCTCGCTGGAAGCCAAAACTGTGAAGCTCGGGCCGATGGAAAAAGCTAAGACGTCAACCTCGCCGACTGCTTCTCCGACTGCACCAAAGCCGTAACTTAGGGACAAGATCAAAGCGAAGACCTGCGGCGACAGTCGACGCCGCAGGTTCTCAAATCTCGCTGGATGCCTTTACGGCAGTGCGGAGATCGACAACGAACCGCTTGTATTCACGTTTGCGCGATTCTTCGTCCGGCTGTCGAAGCAAAGAGGACGGGTGAACTGTCGCCACGACTTTTGACGCGAGCTTCGAAGAGAGGAGCTTGCCGCGCTCCCGCGTGACGCGAAACGACGGACCGAAAAACACCTGTCCCGCGGTCGATCCGAGACAAACGACGAGTTGAGGTTTCACGAGACGAATTTCCGCCTCAAGCCATGGGCGGCAGGCTGCGATCTCGCGCGAGTTTGGTTTCTTATGAATTCGACGCTTACCTCGCGGTTCCCATTTAAAATGCTTCACGGCGTTCGTCACGTAAACATGGCTGCGATCGATTCCCGCTTCCTCCAGAGCGCGGTCCATGATTTTTCCCGCTGGTCCGACAAACGGCTTGCCAGCGACGTCTTCATAATCCCCTGGTTGTTCGCCTACCAACATAATTGGCGCATTCTTGGGTCCCTCGCCAAAGACAGTTTGCGTCGCACGCTTGTAAAGATGGCAGGCCGTACATTCGCGCGAAGCTCCGCGAACCTCGCTAAGGTTCGATGTATCTGGCGGTGTGGCAGGCCGCGCATATTCCTCGCTGTTTGCTGGCATCGTCGATTATGGATCGAAAGTCGCTCGCTATTCGTCTTCATTAATTCCATGGCCGTTCTTGAAACACCTCGATTAATTCTGCGCCCGTTTAGCGAGGAAGATATCGATCTTCTTGCCGAGCTGATGGCGAACCGGGATTTCATGCGTTTTTCGTTGGGTGTTTTTTCCCGCGAGCAAACGGCGGCTTTCCTGAAGAAAATTCTGGATTGGAACAGCGCGGGTTTGCCGTCGCTATTTGCGGTCATTGTCCGCGAGAACAGCAAGCTTATTGGCTATTGCGGTTTCTTTCATCAAGAAGTTGATGGGACGAATGAAATCGAAATTGCTTATCGACTTCATTCTGATTATTGGGGTCGGGGACTGGCGACCGAAGCCGCGCGCTCCGTGCGCGATCACGCGTTTCGCGATCTCAAATTATCGCGCGTGATTTCACTGATCCATCCCGACAATCGGGCGTCGCGCCGGGTCGCCGAGAAAAACGCAATGAAAGTCGAAAAGAAAACAACCCATCGTGGTTTTCCCACTCTTGTTTTTGCAATCACGCGTGAGCCGTGGCTGACGACAGGTGCCGCCGGATAAACTCGTGTGCGAGCGCGCGATAAGCCGTCGCGGCCGCGCCATTAGGGTCATATTCCAAGATCGATTTGCCGAAGCTTGGCGCCTCGCTCAAGCGCACGCTGCGCGGGATGACCGTTTCGTAAACGCGTTCGGCAAAATGCTCGCGCACCTCCGCCACGACCTGGGCGCTAAGGTTAGTTCGACGGTCGAACATTGTCATAACAATACCGCCAATCTCGAGCCGAGGGTTCGCCCCGGAATCGCGCACCTGCTCGACTAATCGAACAATTTTCACCAGACCCTCGAGCGCGAAATACTCACATTGGATCGGCGTCAAAAGTTCATCGGCGGCAGCGAGGGCATTGCTCATGAGAATTCCGAGCGACGGCGGACAATCAAGCAGAACAAATTCGAACGTGCTATCGTCCTGCAGTGGTTTGAGCGTTTCGGCCAGCCTTGTGAGATGATTTGGCATTCGGGCAATCTCCACTTCAGCACCAGCCAAATCGATATCAGCGGGTACGATGAAGAGACCGTCGCGCCGCGTGGGCAGGATTTTTTCCGTAATGGAGGCGCCGCCAAGTAATGGATCATATAGACTGATTTCATCCGCTCCTTGCAACCCAAACGAGCTCGTCGCGTTCGCTTGCGGGTCAAGATCGATGAGTAAAACTCGGTGGCCAAGTTCCGCCAGTGCCGCGCCGAGATTGACAGCCGTGGTCGTTTTACCGACGCCACCTTTCTGATTCGCAAGCGCAACGATTCTCATGAGGGAGCTCGCCAGATGATGTTGCCGTGTGGGCCAAACCGAAACTAAATTTTTCGAATTTTCGATTTAGGATTTTGGAATTAGATTTTGTGCTCGCCCGCCATCCGCGAGTAAGATCGATATCTTCCTCTTAAACAGATGATTGTCACTATTGCTGAGCTTTACAAGATCGATTACGGCAAGTTCTCTGTCCGCGCTTGCAACATCAACAACATGGAACAACTGCTCGGTCTCTTTGGCGGAAACGTCCAAAGCCGGGCCTCGTTTATCATCCAACTCTGCCGGCTCGTCTGGAAAGGGGTTCATCGCAAATACTTCCGCGATCATCCCTGGGAGTTCGATTTTCGCGGGCGAGGGAAGATCTTTGTTAAGGATACGTCGATGTCATGGCGCACAAAAACGAAAAGCTCCGTTTGGACGGACAGCTCGATGCGATCCGCGCGAGCGTGAAAAAGTAGCGCTCGCCGCGGCGAGCGAATTGAAGATCACAAGGGAGACGCTTGTGCTACTCTGTTCGCAATTGAAAACAGTGACCTTCACTCTTCAGGAACTCGCAACGATGTCCAACGGCAAGTTGCTCGGTGATCCAGCACAGCAAATCACCGGCGCTGCATCGTTGGTCGAGGCCACCGACGGCGAAGTTTCCTTTTTCAACAATCCAAAATACGTGGCGCAGTTGCGCAAGACGCGCGCTTCCGCGGTTTTTCTGCCGTCAGATTTTTCCGAACAGATTGCCGCTGCTCAAATTCGCGTTTCAAATCCGGCAAAAGCATTCGAACAAGTAGTGCTGAAACTCGCGCCGAAGCCGATCGAATTTGCGCCTGGTGTTCACCCAAGCGCGATTGTCGATCCAAGTGTCAGCCTGGGAACCTGCGTCTCGATTCAACCACATGCGGTCATTGAAACCGGCGCAACCATCGGCGACTTCACGGTAATCGGCGCGGGAAGTTACGTCGGCCACGAAACTATCGTGGGCGAGAATTGCATCATCTACCCTCACGTTACCATCCGCGAGCGCACTCGCATCGCCTCGCGCGTGGTCATTCACAGCGGCGCCATCATTGGCGCAGACGGTTTTGGTTTTGAACCGGCGGAGGGGCGTTATGAAAAAGTGCCGCAAGTCGGTATCGTTCAAATCGATGATGACGTCGAGATCGGCGCAAATACAACCATCGATCGCGCCCGTTTTGGCCGCACTTGGATCCAGGAGGGAGCAAAGATCGACAATCTCGTGCAAGTGGCACACAACGTCGTCATCGGAAAACATACCGTTATCGCGGCACAAACTGGAATTGCCGGAAGTGTTCGCATCGGCCAGCGGGTCCTGATTGGAGGCCAGGTTGGCATTATTGGACACATCGAGGTTGGCGATAACACGGCCATCGGGGCGCAAAGTGGCATCTCCAAAAACATTAGCGGCGGGGCTTGGTGGGCGTCGCCCGCCGTGCCGCTTGCAGAGGCAAAACAGCAGATCGCTTGGATGCGACGGCTTGGCAAATTGTTGGCACGAGTAAAAGAGATCGAGAAGAAACTCGGTTTATAAGCCGACATTGCGGAAGTCGTCACACGCGTGCTTCTTCGATGAGTCCGCGCAGTGCCTCGGGAGAAACGCACTTCGCTCCGGAAGCGTGCACTGTCTGCCGTTCCATGAAATCGGAGGTGGCCACCGTCAAATCGACCTTGCCTGCGTATTTGCTTGCGAGCCGCTCGATGATTGCGTCGGCTGTTTGCCCGCTGCGCGAATAAAAGATCTGCACATCGCCAGAGCCTGATGTCGCGCTGACTTGTGCGCCCTTGCCGTCGAAAACGATGACTACTCGTACGCCAGTCCAATCTTGATAATCGCGCAGCTGCTTAGTTAGCGCCTCACGCGCAAGCGAGGAACGTCTTTCGTGGATCTTGCGCAACTCAGGCCAGGCGAAAATGACGCTGTGTCCATCAACATTTAAATAACGTGTGTGCTGCACCATTGTGAAAGTCCCGCATCAGGCCGCAGACTCAATTTCGCAGCGAGTGTCGGTTATTCCACCGTGAGAGGCTTCTTCATCGCTTTTGGCTTGGGCCGTTCTCGACGCGTTGCGCGCCGCGATGCTTTCTTGCGCTGCAAATAAGCTCTTCGTCGCTTACGTTTGGCTCGCGCCCGATGTTGCTGCCCCATGGTGGCCCGTCTATAGGTTGAAACATCGAGGCATGCAATCCGAATTTGAATTCCAAGGATGCCAGTCGTTCTAGGAAATCGAAATCGGAATTTGCATTTGGGCGGTATTCGTTGTTACAAGAGCACACTCCATGATGCGTCCGAAATCCGCGATCTCTGCGGTCACACCGAAAACCGTAATCGGACTCTCCGTCCTGTTGTTGATACTGGCGGCGATTTTCGGCCTTCTCAACAGTCACAAAGTGAAAACGCTGCGCACAAATGTGGCGAATGCAGATGCGGCGCGTGATGCAGCTGAGCATCGGCGCGCGGCTCAGGAACGGAATCCCAAGACCCGTGAAACGACTGTTGCGGGAGGAGAAGCGAAAATCGCGGAAGCAGAAAGTAAGGCGGCAAAAGCCGAAGCAGAACTCACGCAGTTGCAGAAAGATAAGACTGAGTTGCAAGCCAAATTGGAGGCCAATCAAAACGAGATCGGTTCCTTGCAAAAGCGAATCGAAGAAGCCGAGAAAACGGCCAAACCTGCGGCAAGCCCAGTCGCTCCTAATTCATCACCGGAATTGCAGGCGCAACTCGAGGATGCACGCCATCAACTTGATAGTGCGGAAAAAGAGAAAGCCTTCTTATCCGAAAAACTTCAGACTACCCAGGAGCGGCCGACTCAACCCCAGGAAGAGAAAAAGCGCCGAGAAACTGGCCCCCGGAGAACAGGTGTGCGCGGCACGGTTCTTGCCGTCAATCAGGCGTACAATTTTGTAGTCCTAAATGTCGGGGCCCGCCAGGGCATCGAACCGAACTCGGAAATGCTTGTTTTGCGTGAGGGCACCCTGATCGGCAAAATTCGCATCTCTTCGGTTGAACCGGCGACCGCTATCGGCGATATCATCAGCAGCAGTTTGGCGCGCGGCATCCAAGTGCAACCTGGAGACATAGTGATTTATGCTGGCACTAGTTCGTAAACTTCGGAGAGACGTCACCTCTGTTCTGTTGGGTGCGTCGGCAATAACCCTCGCCTCATGCGCGACACAGAAAGATCCGCCTCGTTTGGTCAGTGATCCAGACGAACGCCATGAGTCGGCTATTCCTTGGAACCGGCAGGAAAAATGGGAAATAGCGCCTGAAGCCTCCGCGCTGGGACCTACCGGATCGAGCGACCACCGGTAGATCGGTGGCGCACATCGGTTAGATCCAAAAACCAGTTGGAATTACTGCGTTTTTTGGTATCACCACCAAGCCGTCGCGGATGAAGTAATTGTCTGCGTCGTAGTTCGCCGGTTTCCCTTCCGGTGTGATTACGGCTCCATCGGCGATGCGTGCATTCTTATCGATGATCGTACGGTCGATCACGCAGTTGCGCCCGATGCCGATCGGCGGTTGCCCCGAGTTAGCGCTTCGGTCTTGCTCGAAATAATCCGCTCCCATCACGATG
>QHOJ01000027.1 GCA_003218735.1 Verrucomicrobiota bacterium | reverse complement strand
CTAATTTCTACCTCTCAGCCAGCTAGCTGTACTCTGACCGAGGTCACGATTCGATTGAAAGAAAGAGTTTTGCGGTTCGAGGATGCGCTTTGGACGCTGCTGGATTTACATTTCGACTAACAATATCGCGCGCGACATCTTTCTGAATCATGAAGATCGTATTCGTGCAGAACTTTCTGTTAGATAACGGCGGATCACCAAGCGACGACAATCTCTACCCTCACCTTGGATTGATCTCGCTGATCGCCGAAATTGAGAAGTCGCGGCACGTATCGTTTCTCTATGATCCGATGTTGCAATTGCACAAAGGATACTTGGCTCTCGACAGCTCGATTTATGCCGATGTCGCCGTCCAATTGCTTGAAAAAGAGCCGACCGCGGTTGGTTTCACAGCTCTGGGTTGCAATTTCGTGGCAGTTGTGAAAATCGCGCAAGAGATAAAACAGCGAAGACCTGAAACGCTTATTTTGCTGGGAGGCCCCCATCCGACAGTGCTCGAGTCGGCGATTATGGATAGATTTACCGATTTCGATGTGCTCGTTCGTGGCGAAGCGGAGGAGACAATCGTTCCTCTACTCGATGCATTGGAGTCAGGGCGCGATCTTTCTGCAATACCGGGAATAAGCTACCGAGAGGGACCGCATGTTTGTCGATCAACGAGTGAGGGCGGGGTAATGGACGTCGATCGATTACCGATGGCGGCGTTTCACTTTTACCCAATAAGCGAACTTGGACGTCGCTCGATGCGCATCGAAGCCGGGCGCGGTTGTCCTTTTCACTGCACGTTCTGCTCTACAGCTACATTCTTTGGGAGAAAATACAGAGTCAAGCAAGCTACAAAACTCGTAAACGAGTTAAAGTTCCTTAAAAGCGATTACAGCATCACCGACTTCTCGCTACAACACGACCTTTTTACCGTGAATCGGCGGAAGGTACTTGAGTTTTGCGAAGAAGTCAGGCCATGCAGTTTCTCGTGGACCTGCTCCGCCCGCATCGATTGTGTTGATTCAGAACTGCTTCGCGAGATGGCACGCTCCGGATGTCGTGGCATCTATTTTGGTATTGAGACAGGATCGTCAAGCCTTCAGGAGTTGGTGAAAAAACGGCTGGATATAAGCTTACTTCAGCCCACGCTGAGATACGCGAAAGAATTCGGCATCAATGTAACGACCTCCTTTATCACAGCTTTCCCTAGCGAAACTTCTTCAGACCTGAAGGCAACCCTGGATTGTTTGGACAGTTGTCTCCGAATTTCCCCAACCACGACTTCTTTACAGCTGCACTTGTTGACGCCAGAGCCGGGCACTGCGCTTTACGAGGAAAATAAAAATCAGCTTTTGTATGATGGCCACATTAGCGACTTCAATTTTCCGACTCTGTCGGAAGATGAATCAGCATTGCTTCGTGGCAATCCTGACATCTTCATGAATCACCATTTTTATCGGACGAAACTGCCGCGTGAAACGTTCGTTGGTGTAACAACTGTGTTTGCATACTTAGGCGTTCTTGGGGGTCCATTGCTGCAAGCTGTTATGGAATACCTTGAAATGACCTTTTCGAGCCTGCTTTTTACGATTCTGTCACGCTGCGAGAAAAATGGTGTCACGTACCAAAGAGCGTTTGGCGAGCTCCTTTTGCTAATCAAAGAGAGGAGAGCCGGCTGTAGACTTATTCGACGATTAGTGGATTACGCGTTCGCGCATCTCCGGGCGCGGCACTCGGGAAGCGCGATCAATGTGAAACCAGCGCCGAACGGGTCTAAAGGTGTCATCTGCATCGCTCGTGGCGCTACGCTATTTCGGAACGCGTTCGACATTCCGAGTGCATTCGATCGAATTCAGAATCGAGTGGGAGCCTGGCGCACAATCTCCACCCGATCGACAGCGCATAATTTCGTTGTGTATCGCGGTCAGGCCGCCGGTTGTGAATCCAAGGCACTGCAAGTTGGCGATAACATTGGGATAATTCTTGAGCTACTTACAAAGCCACGGCGAAAGAAATGGATCTTAAGGAAATTCCCTGCTGCCGCTGCCGAGGCCGCGAGTAACGCCATTGACGATCTGTTGGAGCGTGGAGTTCTTCGGGTTTGCGCATAAAGCAGGGAACAAAAGCCAGAGTGACAAGGCCCACTCTACTTGATTGCAACCGGTTTGGTTGATTCAGCAACGAGCTTGTCAAAGCGTGGGTCGCCACGCAAAGGATCCCAATAAGGGTACAAGCGTAGCTGCCCATAACTGATCGGAGCCGGCATCTGCAAAAGTGTTTCCAACTCGCTAAGCGCAGCCTCGTTCTGGCCGGTCCACGCATAGGCTACCGCGAGGTTTTTTACTAATTCAGCATAAGTCAATGGGTCCTTTTCGCGCGGGATTAGTTCGATTCCACGTCGGGCTTCGCGCACGGCGTCCTCTTTGCGGTCAAGCGCCGCATCAATCATTCCCAAAACAGACACCGCCTGAGGATAATCTGGCTCTTCCTGAACGATTTTCGCCATCTCGCCGCGCGCAGCCACAAACGCGTTCGTCGCGGTGATCGTGTCTTTGAGGGCGCGAGCCGCCAACCCTTGATAGAACGGACGGCACATTCTAGCTGTTTCTGAAGTTATTCCCTCGCGAGGAATCAAAGCCAGAGCCGACTGGATTTCGGCCGGGTTGCGCTCGGAGAGAGCGTAGAGAAGCCAGTCCTGGGTAAAAGCCAGACCTGCACTGGGATCTTCGGATATAATATCATGAATAACTGCGCGTAGCCGACTAGTATCTGCATGCCATTCAAGGTCGACGGAAGCTCTCATTACACGCATCTGCGGATCACCGGGAGTGATAGCCAGGATGCGATCCAAAACGGCAGCCATATCAGGAAATTGTCGCAGTAGTTTATAGCCTTGAGCCAAGCCGTGAAGGATTTCTACATTCCGGGGATCCAGCTGCGCCGCCCGTTCCAAGTTTTGAATATGTTCTCTCCAGTGTCCTTGGCGCCGATCCATATAACCGGCGAGCTCGAAGACCTCAGGCTCATTCGGAAGGGCGCTACGAGCAATAGCCAGCTCTGATCGCGCACGATCGTAATCGAAATAGCAATGATAATAGACCCAGCCGGCCGCGAGATGCGCTTCGCCTCGATCGGGCCCTAATTCCAGCGCCTTTCTCATCGCTTCATTTGCTTGCGCGAGCCGACGAGCACTGTGATCAAACCCAGTGTAATAGAGCTCTTTATGCACCCACGCGAGCTTGCAATAAGCTAGCAAAAACGTGGGATCACGGCCAATAGCTTGTTCCAATAGCCGCTGAGCCTGATATAAATTGCCTCCTTGTCGCGCACCGGTGGTGGTTGTAAGTAGCGATTTTGCACGAACATAGTCATCGTACGCAGCGATATCGGCTGTCGGCTGTTGCTCGATCACGGCTTTCTCTCTTGGTGACAGTTTAGCCTGAAGCTGATCAGCGACAGTTTTCGCAATTTCGCTTTGAATTGCAAACACGTCGTCGAGAGGGCGATCAAAATGTTCGGCCCAAACATGAGTGTCGGTTCTTGCGTCTATCAACTGCGCGCTGACCCGGACACGATTTGCAGCGCGTTGCACACTTCCCTCCACCACGTGTGCAACGCCGAGCGCGTTAGCGATCTCTCTCAGATTGCGTTTCACACCGCTTTTGTACTGCATGACGGATGTTCGGCTGATTACCTTTAGATCGGCGACCTTTGCCAAGTCCGTTAGGATTTCGTCCTGGACACCATCTGCGAAGAAGGCATTCTCCTGATCCGCACTCAAGTTTTCGAATGGGAGCACAGCGATCGATTTTTCTGGAATTGCCGTGGCCTGTGATACTGAAATGGCTTGCCGCTTCAACACTCCGACGTACAAGCCGGCAAGCACCAGAACGGAGAGCGCCGCGATGGCACCGACAAGCAGCGCTTTCCTGTTTAATCTCTTGCCGGGGGCCCTCCTTGTTCTTATCTGGCCTGGGGCAAGCTCCAGCCGTTGCGCAACCTCTGCGGCCGATTGCGGACGTCGCGACGGATCCTTTGCCAGACAAGGTGCGACCGCATCTTCCCAAACCTTTGGAACTAACGCCGGCTCGATGTCTAATTCTTTCCGCCGTTCCGTCATCGAAGGAGCAATTCGCTCGCAAATCTGCCGATCGATGTTGCCCGAATAAAAGGGCGGCTTGCTCGTAAGCAATTCGTAGAGGGTTGCCCCTAATGAGTAGATGTCGTCCAGATGCGTACAGCGCTCGCCGTTAAGCTGTTGCGGGCTCATATAAATGAGCGTACCGCTTCGACCTTGCTCCAGCGTCAACCGGCTCACTGACTCACCGAGACTGCGCGCTATACCAAAGTCCGACACCTTCAGATCGCCGCGCTGATTCACCATCAGGTTTGCGGGCTTTAAGTCACAATGGATGACCTTGGCGTGATTGTGCGCATAATCGAGCGCGTCACATAGCTGGCTCATCCAGCTAGCGATCTCTTCCGGCTCAAAGACTTTCTGCTCTTTCTCGGCTCGCAAGTTCGATAGCGTTTCGCCATCGATATATTCCATCGAAATGCAGCCGGAGCGTTCGTCGTGTATGAAGTCGTGAATCCGAACGATGTGCGGATGGGTCAGTTCGAGACAGCGCTTTGCCTCACGCTTGAGCTGATCAAAGACCACAC
>QHOJ01000026.1 GCA_003218735.1 Verrucomicrobiota bacterium | reverse complement strand
AGCCATGCGTTGCCGCGTGCATCATTCGATTTTTCTGAGAGGCTGATAACTCGAAACGCTGCTGCTCGCGCCCGATCGATTACTGCCTCCACACGATTGCGCGCTGCAGAAGAAATGAGCGGACCAATTTGCGTTTTCTCATCTGCGGGATCGCCCCAGACCAAGCGGCGCGACGCCAGAACTAATTGATCGACAAAAATATCATAAACACTCGAGTCGATAATGGCGCGACGATTCGCGGTGCAACGCTGCCCCGCAAAAGCAAAAGCGCCTTCCGCAATGCTCGCGGCCGCCGCACCCAAATCGGCATCACGCCAAACAATACTTGCATTATTCCCACCTAATTCCGCCTGAAGTGGAATGTAACGCGCGGCGCAGATTTCGAAATCGTGACGGCGTCGGATTGAGCCATCAATTCGCGCGCGGTTTCTTCTCCACCGCAAAGAACCTGCAAGAGTTCCGGCCGGTGAGTTGCTGCTGTAAAAAGCTCCGACGCTTTCAGTGCGATGCGCGAGCCAGGAATCGCCGGCTTCCAGATGACAACGTTCCCATAAAGGAGGGCGGGAACAATTTTACCGATCGGAATTGCAATCGGATTATTGAAAGGGCCGATTAACCCGATTACTCCAAGCGGCTCCCGTCGATATCCGGTCTTCTCCGGTCTTCGATCCTGGCCTGGTTCAACCTGTGCTGCCGCTGCGTCGATAAGAGCAATGGCGCGCGCTACTTCATCACGTGCATAACGGATCGGTTTAGCGATATCATCGACGAGAAGATCGATAAGTTCGGCTTCATGTTTGTGCAGCTGGCAGCCAAAAGCTTGCAGCAACCTTAGCCGTTCTTCGACGCGAACCCGCCGCCAATCCTGGAAAGATTTTCTGGATGCAGCGACGGCAGCGTCAACATCAGACTTCTTTCCGGCTGCCAATCGCCACGCGCGTTCGCAATGTTGGGGAGAGCTGTGCGTCACAATCTCAGACTCTTCACCGGCCAAAAGTTCTTCTAACTTTGCCGCGCCCCCAGCAATGGCAGACACTAGCTGAGCCGAACTCCTGAAAATCATGGATCGATCCTGCAGATAGCGCTTCGTGATTGTGGCATGCACAGGATCATTGCTCGCAACTGAATCTTCGATCACAACGACTCTGTAACCTTTCGCATAAGCGTCCAATGCAGTCGCTCGCACGCACGCGTGCAAGTGCACACCAGCAATCATCAATGCATCTACTCTGAGATCATGCAAAACCAGATCGAGCTGTCTGGTAGAAAAAGCACTGAAAAATGTCTTAAGGATGATCTGTACCTTCTTGTTCTGACGTAGCGAATCGGTACAAGCGTTACCCGCTGAATCCTCAAGGCACATCCAATCATCATTCTTCCTCCGATGCGGCATGCGATTATCACCAGATCTGTTGACCGTGCTCCAAACATGGACGACTGGGACTGCGCTGGTGCGGCACACATTCAGCAGATCGGCTGCGGCAGCCACAATGCTGGCGGGATGCGGCTCTAAATCGCCGACACGCAGGAAATCGTTCTGGAGATCAACTAACAGCAGAACAGGCTTCATGCTCACGGACTCCCGCGCTCTGGATTTGGCGCGCCAGTAACTCTGCGAACTGCCGCGTGCCCGCGATTTTGCAACCGGATTCGGCTAGGTCAGCGGTCCGCCAGCGGGCTCGCCAAAGGGTTCGTACTGAATCTTCAATCAGATGCGCGGCCGACCGCAGACCGAAGGTTTCTCGCAGCATCATTGCCAGAGAAAAAATCTGGCCCACCGGATTGGCCGTATCCGTTCCCGCGCGATCATGAGCTGCTCCGTGATTGGTCTGGTAAACCGCGGCGCCGTCTGCTGCGTAGCTTGCCCCAAAAGTCAGGCCCCGCGACCCGGCTAGAACGCCGCCGAGGTCGGAAAGGATATCGCCGAAGCAATTTGGTGCGGCGATGACATCGAAAGTTTCAGGTTCTTGCAATAATTTGTAGGCCGCGTAATCGATATCGAGCAGCGAAACTTCGACTTCCGAGGCTTCACCAAGTTCGAGTGCGCATGTCCGCCAAAGCGAATGAATAGCGGGAAGACCGGAATTCTTGCCTATCACCGCGAGAAGCTTTCTTCTTCGGCGCGCTGCCGCAGTCGCAACTTCCAACACCGCCCGCACTTGTTTTTCCTTATGAACGAAAGTATGAACAATTTCCCGACCATCTTCGGAAGATGCTTCGGCAGAATTGCCTTGGTAAATATCCTGCAAATTTTCGCGCACAAGCAATATGTCGAGTGGTTTTGCAGGAAGTTTTATTCGGCATACGTCGGCTAACTCCTGATATGAGCGCAGCGGATTGAGTTTGTAGTATAGATCAAACTGGCGGCGCATATCATAAACGAATCGGCCTCCTGCCGGGCCAGCCATTATTGCTCCGCCGCTCGCAAAAACGTCGCGGCAAAACTCCGCCACGGCATCGGAAAGATAGCCGCCCGGGCATCCGGTCGAGCGCCAAGCGATATCGCCACCAGTTTTTATGCGGAAATCGATACCGCAGGTTTCCGCTACAGCACCAAGCACGTTACATGCAGCATCAATCACCTCTGGTCCGCTGCCTTCGCCTCCTAGAATTCCCACGACAAAACAGCGCAAATCTCGCTTGGAGTCGATCTGTGGGCTGTTCACGGCGACAAGGTTAATAGCAAACGCGATCTGGAACAAGATTTTGCCATCCTAAATCAAGGACGAATATCATAACCGCCGACACGCATTTTTTGACCTGGAGAAAGATGAAAACGCTATCGCGGGAAAATTTCTTTCGCGCTTGAAGGAGTTCGCATCCAATTTCTGGTCGTAATCGAGGCCGGCCGAGGCCGCACGACAGCGTTCACGGTGCTGTACGACATGTTGCGCAATGCGACTGGCGTCTCGTTGGAGGATATTGCGCGCCGTCGGCAGCTGATCGGTTATGATTACGATGTGTTGCACCCTGCAGATCCGAGAAGCTGGGGGACGACCGAATTGCATTCATCTGCGCCTTCTACGATTACGCGCGTCTGTCCTGGCGACGGCCCGCAGCTTTGGAGTGAGTGGTTGAAATCACGTGCGAACAGACTGCAGCGCGCAAGGTTTCGGGAATGGAGGCGAGGGGAGTTGAACCCCTGTCCTCGTCGCTATCCACGCGAACATCTACATGTTTATCCGATGCTTGGTTTTAAGGAGCCAAACGATGCATCGGCACACTGCCGGCTCCCGAGCGGCCGCGAATTTCGATTCACAAACCGGCGCGGTCGCTCCGCCGATTCGCCAGCCTGCTGTCCGCGTTTCCGACGCTAGCAGGCGTCGCTCCGGAAACGTCGCGGTCAATTAAGCCGCGAGAGCGAGATCTTCGTGATCTGCGTTTATTTGTTTTGGTTCGGTTTTTTACGAGGCCAACGAACCATCCTCGACATGCCGCCCGCGCTTCCAACGATGAGTCGAAGCCAGTGCGCCCCCATTTTGTGCTTGAACAAATACACTCGATTGAAGTTTTATTCAAGCTTGGCTGAACGGCTTTTGTAACTTTTCGCCGTTTGGCGAGTTTTTATAGAGCAGTCCGAATGGCAATTGAAATAACATCCAGATCTTTGGCTGGGGTGCCGGGCAAAACCGCCTCTCACAAGGAAATAGAGCGGCTGCCGCCGTCCGCGACGGAGAAGCGGATTTCTCGATCGCTACTGGCTCCACGATTAATGCGCCGAAATTTTAGCAGTCGCGCGCCCGAGCTTTCTGGAGGCAATGCGGTCATTCTCTCGATCCCAAAAAGCGGACGTACTTGGGTCCGGACATTTCTTTACGCTTATTTTTGTAAACGATATGGTCGCGAGTTCACGCTCGAGCCGGAACACTACTGCGAGCCGGGCATTCCCCGACTTATCTTTTCGCACGATTTGTTCGAACACCGAACGAAGGGTGATCTTTGGGACAGGATTCGCGGCAAGTATCTGGTCCCGAAGAAGGAGCTTCGCCGCGCAAAGATCGTTCTGCTGGTGCGCGACCCGCGCGATTGTTTCGTTTCTCTCTACGTGCAGATGACGCGGCGTGATCCTGGAGCGCCCGCAGAGTTCAAGCGGAAAACGGTTAGTGACCTGCTGCGCGACAAGAAATTCGGAATCCGCGCGATCGTTAGAACGATGAACGCCTGGCTCAATGAGTTTTCCGGTCGCGACGATTTCACGATTATCCGTTATGAATCGCTGCGCGAAGCGCCTGCGGGAAATTTTCGGACCCTGCTGGCCCTTCTCGGCGAAACGACGCCTGATATGTCGATCTTCCAGGAGGCGCTCGATTTTTCGCGGTTCGACAATATGCAAAAGTTGGAGGCAGCCGGCGCGTTTGATTCCAAAATCCTGCGTCCTGGCGATGTGCGCGACCCAGAGTCATTCAAAGTGCGCCGTGGAAAGATTGGCGGTTATCGCGAGTATCTTTCCACCGAAGACCAGAAATATGCGGCTGAGGCGCTGAGCAAACTTGATTCTGGTTTCGGTTACTAGCTGGCTGGGAACAGCCGGATAGCTCCAAATATTCTCGATATTTGTGATCGAACCGATCAAGCGCGAGCCAGACCCCGACGGTTGATTAGGCATCGGCCATAGATCGACATTTGTTATTTTATTTGCCGGGCGGTCAAATTCATACTTGCGCAGTAGGATTTTCCTGATGTCCTACTAGCCAAGTAGAGATGAACTTGTCCAAACGCTGCGAATACGGCCTGCGCGCTCTCATTGATATCGGCATCGCCTCGGAGCTCGGGCGGCCGAGATTGCAAGTGAGCGAACTGGCTGCAAAAGAGAAACTGCCGGTCAAGTTTCTTGAACAAATCCTCAGCCAACTAAAGGCCGCCGGTTATGTGAAGAGCAAGCGCGGAAAATTCGGCGGCTATTCGTTAGCCAAGAGAATGGACCGAATCAAGTTCGGCCCAGTTATTCGCTTGATCGACGGACCACTCGCGCCCATTCGGTGTGTGAGTGAAACATCCTATGCGTGCTGCACTTGCCCTGATGAGGTCCATTGCGGTTTGCGAATGCTGATGCTCGATGTGCGCAACGCCATCGCAAAGATCCTCGATCGATACACGCTCGCCGAGATTGTTGAAATCACATTGCGCAAGCTGCATCGGGACAAGGTCACGCCACTCTTTCTTCAACCATCAATGCGGTTCGTATCAATCTTACCGTAGCGGTTAAACTCTTGGGTCATGGCGAGCCGAAATCGAAGAGACAAGCAAGTATCTGCGAGACAAAGGAAATGAAAACTCAGAGGAATTGACCGAAGAAAATTCAGCAAGCGAAAAACGCGAGCAAAAAGGAGAAACCTAATGTTATCAAGAAATTCGTCTTACGCACGGCCGGCAACAGCCTGGTTGCAATCCTCTTACTGGCGCCGCCGCGGCTTGGCGCGTAGACGCCCTCCGAGTCGGAACGGCTTGAGAAACTTGTGAGCGTGCGGTTGAGCTGTTACAGAAACGCAACGCCGAGCTGGAACAGGAAGTTGCCGGATTAGAAAAGCACGCTGCGATTGCCCCTGAAGGCAGAATGAAAACGAAAGTCTCTTACGACGGAAAAACGTATGTTGAAAAGGTGGTTGTCGAAGAAGAGAAATCACCGGTTTATGTTCAACAGCGCGGGCCGGAATTAACGCTGGCCCTGGGTGGATTCATCCAGACCAACTTTGAAGATGGCGATGTCTCCGCATTTGAAGGCCGGTTTGGTCAGACTGCGCTAAAAGATCGTTTCCGGTTGCGCCGGGCGCGGATCAATGTAACGGGAGGCTATTTCCTGATTCCGAAGAAGCTGCAGGCTGTCGTTCAGTGGCAGGATTTAAACCCCGGGCAAAAGGGCAGCGACGGCATCTATTCCATCGTTGGCAGCCTCAACTACTACATCCACGGGGCGCATCCAAGTAATGTTTTAGTTCAAACTAATTGAAGCCGAGTTCGTATTTCAGCGAGGCTGGCAGGGGTGACGATGCTGACTTCACTTATGTCATGAACACTCTCCTATTGAAAACAAACCTATGAAGTCAAAAACATTGATAGCGGTTATCGGGACGCTAGCCCTTTTCGTGCAAGCCGCCCACGCAGAAGAAAAAACGGTCATTCGTTTCGGGCATTTCCCGAATATCACGC
>QHOJ01000025.1 GCA_003218735.1 Verrucomicrobiota bacterium | reverse complement strand
AGCGCGGAGTTGAAGCCCGGTCAAAAGGACCAGGACGTCCTTCCGCCCTACGAGATTCTCGATGAAATCCTGCGCCTCTACGTGGAGGAAAACTTGAGCGCGCGCGACATCATCACCCACGGATTTGACGAGAAGACAGTGCGCTGGGTGCAGCGACGCGTCGATTTAAACGAGTACAAACGCGAGCAGGCCGCGCCGGGATTGAAAGTAACGAGTCGGGCGTTCGGCGTCGGGCGTCGCATGCCAATCGCACAGAAATACGTTGACTAGGTCAGGGAGTTGCACCGTGCAGGAATCGAACCTGCAACCCAGTGATTAAGAGTCACTTGCTCTGCCAATTGAGCTAACGGTGCATGTGCAAGTTTAGGTTTTAGATTGCCGATTTTCTACTTCGGCAAACGGCGCGAATGGATGCTGTGAAATTTATCTGCGAAACGCGATCTGCAATCGGAATTTCGAAATACAAAACCCAAATTTACGCCTGCGTATGGCGCGCGTAGTGGAGCTCAACGCCTTTCGGCAGGAGCCGTTTGCGGCCTCGTTGCCGCCGGCGCGCGAGCGTGGCGCGGCCTCCTTTTGTTTTCATGCGCGCGCGAAAGCCATGCTGGCGTTTGCGTGTGCGCTTCGATGGCTGGTAAGTCCGTTTCATAAAACTGAAAATAACCTCGGCAGGATTTGAGAGCGGCTACAGTAGGAACGGGAGAGCCAT
>QHOJ01000024.1:637-8976 GCA_003218735.1 Verrucomicrobiota bacterium | reverse complement strand
TCCCGCGCACCAGATGCTTATCGATATCGATCCCTTATTATTCCAGGATTGCCAGCGCCGTAAATTTTTGAAATAACCGATGAAAGCGATGAGCAAAAAGATTGTAATCGAGCCGGCAACGGAGGCTGACTTGGACGAACTGTCGGAAATGCTGGGCGAATTGTTTGCTCAAGAAGGCGATTTCCGACCGGACAAAGAAAAACAGCTTCGTGGATTGCGCTTGATTTTCGAGCAACCCAGCCGAGGCCGCGTTTTTGTGTTGCGACGAGAGGGAGCCATCGTCGGCATGATCAATTTGCTTTTTACAATCAGCACGGCTGAAGGCGGCTTCGTCATTCTGCTAGAGGACCTGGTGGTGCACAAACAATATCAGGGTCACGGTTACGGCTCGAAACTTCTCCAACACGCAATCGATTTTGCGCGGCAGAAAAATTTCCTTCGCATCACTTTATTGACCGATCGGCCCGAGAACCTGGCTCAAGAATTTTTCAGGCGGCACGGTTTCCACGAATCTTCAATGATCCCGATGCGACTCCTCATCACTCCGGAAACCGAGCAGACCCAACCAAACCCGTAGCGGGACGAGGCTATTTGCGGTTGCGCTGGTTTTCGATCCAGGCGCTCAACTGATTCGCCAGTCGTTTTTTGAACTCCGACCGGAACTGAATTTCGTCCACTGCTTTGGCGACTTCCTTAGCGCTTGTTGGAGGCAGATTAGTTTTTGCGTAGGCCTTCAACTCATCGGCCCGCGATTCTTCGGAGAAGAACATGAACAGGCTTGGCGCATAACGGTTAATTCCGACCGCATCGGTCTTGGACAGCAGCGCCTTCATGTTCGCCTTTGCGAAATCCCACGCGAGATCCGGATGGTCACTGTCGCGCGCAACCTTTCCTACGAGAAAAACGGCGCGGCTCGTCGGCAATTCATCGGTCAGCGAAATTTGCAGACTTTTCGCTGCTAGCTTGGGATCGCGCGCGGCAGCCAGCGCCTCGTAGTAATTTTGCTTTTCCTCGGTGCTTGTCGTCTTCAGCCCGAGCTCGTGTAATTTAATCCAGGTAGGGTCATCTGCGTAATGGCCCACCACGCGGAAAACGGATGCCCGCAAATCCGGCACGATCGATCCAGGATCGGCAATGTACTTCTGAAACCGTTCGCGACATCCGGCGACGATTTCCTGATCGTTTAAGTCGCCAAGTGCCTCGATCAAACTTGCGCGCAGCAGCGCCGCGCGTGGTGTTTCATCTTTTCTTGGCTCCCAACCAAGTTGGTCAAAATTCGGGCGCAGAATTGAACGGGCATAATTCTGAAATTTCTCGCGGGCAGCATTTCCGATGAGCAAACGGTTAATGTAATCGAACGCGTTAATGATTTGTTCGCGTTCCGCCAGTTCGACTCCAGCAGGCAATTTTTCAATAAGATCGAAATAGGTCGAGAGCGGCGCGCGGTTCGCTTGGACAAACGCCCACGCGTCACCCAAAAGATTGACGCGATCCGCTACGCTTAACTTCGGCAAAGCGTCGAGCAGCAGCTCCCATAACGGATCGTCATATTCAACGCGATAATTTCCTGCGCCGTCGGCATTCAATTTAAGCGCGCGATCGACTGGAATATTCCGCAGCTTGTCGATCTTCTGCGTCATTAACCGGCTTTGCGGTTTGGCGTCGCCGACAAGCAAGTAGGTGAGCGGAATCTTCCATTGCAGCGCCGGCGCGTTCGGAAAATGGATCGTGAATCTCTCCTGCGTGAGCGAGACGGTTTCGCCGTCGCGTTTCACCTTGACCACCGGGAATCCAGGCTGCTCGGTCCAGCCCGCTGCGATCTCCCCCACCGGTTTGTCGGATGCCTGTCTTAACGCGTTCCACAAATCCGCCGTGGTCGAATTCGAGTATTTATGCGCGGCCATGTAACGCCGGATGCCGTCGCGAAAAGTATTTTCGCCAAGAAAACTTTCGAGCATGAGCAGAAACGCCTGGCCTTTGCGGTAGGTAATGTCGTCAAAGGCGCTGTTTGCTTCCGCCTCATTTGCGATAGGTTGCTGGATCGGGTGCGTTGTCGATCTTGCGTCGCCTTCCATTTCCAGTTCCTTGGAAATGCCGGTGCGTCGAGTGGGGTCGCGAGGAGTATTTTTCTCGAGCCAGACTTCCCACTGCGGATTGAAATGCGCAGTGCATTTCGTGCCCATCCAGGAAGCAAAGCCTTCGTTGAGCCAAAGATTGTCCCACCACGCCATCGTCACCAGGTCGCCAAACCATTGATGAGCGGTCTCGTGCGCAATCACTTCATAAATGCCTTGCCGCGTTGCGGCGGAAGATTTCTCGGGATCAAAGAGCAATCCCGTTTCGTAATAGGTAATCCCGCCCCAGTTCTCCGATCTGATCGAGTTTCGGCAGCGGATAGGGAATGCCGAAGTAATCGTTGTAATATTCGAGAATCTGCGCAGTGCTTTCGAGCGCGTAGCGACCCCATTCTGTTTTCCCCTTGGTGGCGATAACACGAATTTGCGTACCGGCTGCTGTCATTTCAATGAGATCGAGTTCGCCCGCGACGAAAACATTCAGGTAACTCGCCATCGATGGCGTCGTGGCGAAACGCACTTCTTTGCCGCCCGCCCCGATTGTTTCCGGGTTGTTGATTTTTGTCTCGGATTCGATCGGCATATTGGAAACGGCGAGCCAGTTTTGGGGCACGACGGCGGTGAGTTGAAAGCGCGCTCGGAAACTGGGTTCATCCCAACACGGGAAAAATCTGCGGGCATCGGTCGCTTCGAACTGCGTGCCGAGCGCTATCTTTTTCGCGTCGGTCCCTTGTTCCTGATACCGCATATAAAAAAGTCCCTGGCCTTGTTGGTTGATTTTGCCCGAAAAGCTAAGGGTCAGCGTGTGATCGCCGGTCGCAAGTTCGGATGGCAATGTCAGCGTGAGCAGTTCGTTGCTCTTGTCGATCTTAACGGCGGACTGGGGCAACTTCTTATCATCGACCGATGCGCCTGTAATTTCGAGTTCAAGCGCGTTCAGAACGAGCTCCCGAACCCGCGCATGCACATTCAGTTTCACCGTTTCGCTTCCGGTAAACGTTAGCTTCTCGATATCAGGAATGATCCGAATGGAATATTCTGTCGGGACAACCTGCTTCGGCAGCTTTCCCGGGGTGCTCTCAAAATTAAATGGCTTTTCTGCAATCACGGTGGCGGGCAAGATAATGGAAAGCAGCCAAATGGAACAAGGCAGCACGAGACGCATTTTCGCCATTAACGGCGGACCGCAATTCGCGCAAGGTGGATGGGCTGCTCTGTGGGCGATGTAAAATAGGTGCGGCATCGCCGTCATTATTAGCCTCGGAGCACGAACTGCTCGACCCCCTGCTGCACTACCGTACGATAAGCACGAGCAGCAATTGCCCGCCGCCTACCTGCGGCCCCTTGATGATGAGCGGGCTGCGCTTGCTCAATTTGGCGTCCGTTTCCAGCAAGAGCTCTTTCTCCTTATAAAGTTTCAGATTCAGGATGTAGCCGGCTTCGCTTTCCCCTCGCGCATCGACGTGCAGTCCGAAAAATTTGCTCGTTGCCAGCCAATCTTCCTGGCCGGTCTTGAGTGTTTTGTGCGACTGGCCAATAACTTGGAATTGGTTATAGCCAAAAAGTTCCTTCAAAGGCCGTTCGATCCGAGTCAACTCTACCGGGATCGGCTCCGGTTGCTGGACATTTTGAGCAATCACCAGGCCGCTCCAAACCGTCTCGTCAGCGCGCGCCGGTATCGCCGCGCTCATCACCAGCGCAAAGAAAGTAGTGAAGGCCAGGAGCAAGCGGCACATGAGCGGTTATTTGGCGGCGTAATCGGCCGGTAACGACTGTAATCCCTCCGTCCAAAGCACCGTTACGCGATCTTCTTTTGCCTCGAACATCGAGATCGTCGCATTCGGGCTGATCGCCGGATCGACGCGCGCGTTTAGAATCTGGGTGAGGTATTGCGACTGCTCGGCCGGGTTCTTCTCTCTCATGACGAAAACGGCGAAAACGAGAAAGAAAGCAAGCGAGACCGTTCCCGTCAAAAACAGACGGCGAATCGTCCACCAAGTGGAAACTTCGGCAGCCTGCTTCCGCGGCGGCTCGACACTTTCACGCGCGACTCTCTCGCGGAGTTGATGGCTAAAAAATTCTTCGTTCCTCAACACACCTGCGCCGAGTTCGCGCTTCAAGAGCACGCCCAATTTTTTCACATCGCGCTTTTCAGCCTCAGCCGCAGCCTTGTCAGGCAGCGAGGCTTCGAACTCGGCCAGCTCCTTGCCGCTAAGCTGGCCGTCGAGCCATGCCGTCCATTTTTCTTCAAATGTTTTCATAAACGTCCCTCAGTAAATTCTGCAATTTCTTCCGCGCATAAAACAAACGCGACATCACTGTGCCGATCGAGCACCCGAGGGTCTCTGCGATCTCGTGATACTGCATCTGCTCGATCTCCTTCATCAAAATTACGGCGCGGTGCTCGGGTGACAGTTGCGCAATCGCTTTTTCGATTCTTGCCCGGATTTCCGAGCGCTCTATTATCTCGAACGGCAAGGCGTCCGGTTTCGGCGCCGTCCTGGATGCGGGATCGATTTCTTTTAGTTCGACCGCGTCGTCAAACTCCGCGCCTGCGCCTTTCACCTGTTTTTTCCGCAACCAATCAATCGTCACATTCATCACGATCCGGTAAATCCACGTGTAAAACGAGGAGCGCCCTTGGAAGCGTTTAATCGATTTCCACGCTTTCACGAAGCTGTCTTGAGCCAGATCCCAAGCATCCTGCTCGTTGCGGACCATGTTATAAATCATGCTGAATACCCGTGTTCGGTAGCGAGTCACAAGCTCGTCGAATGCTTCGGTGTCGCCGGCCTGGCACCGTTTCACCAAATCCAGTTCCGACACATCGGCCTGAGCCGGAGTCGCTTCCGTTTGCATGGTTGGACGGAACCGGCCTTATTTCATTCAACTCCGAAAGCCTTCGGAGCCGAAACGGCGACGCCATTCGCTACGATATTCACCCATTAACGTGATGATGCCGTCGCGCACTTGGAAAAGCCGCTGTTGCAGCACTGAATGCTGCGTGGCGGTAATCAGCTTCTCGGATAAAAGTTGGGCCGCCGCGTCCATCGAAATCGTGATCGCCTTCAGGGCTCGCTTCAAATATGCAATGGTCATCCCGATTTCATCGACATCATCGTCGCTCAGAGCGGCTGCGAGTTTTGCGCTGGCCAGAGCTGAATGGGTGGCCAGTTTTACTGCGGCCGGTTCGTTTTGAAGTGAAGGATTTTCATCGAAAAGTTGATCGATCCAAATCGTCAGAGCAAAGGCAGCGCGATAAAGGCTGTGGTTTTCAAATGTCTCGAACGCCGCCGCCTGATCTGTGTCGGAATCGCTCTCTTCCGCCGGCTTTTCATCTAACAGCGCATCGACCTCCGTGCTCCAATCATTCGCATCAAGCAATTGCGTCCAGCCCATTTCCCGGGCAATGATCTGATCGCGTTGCGGATCGTCGAGATATTGTTCCAGCAATTGCATGTACTTCTCGGTCTTATGATCCTGTTGCTGGAGAAAACGCTCCCAGTCGTACTCATCCCACATGGGTTCGGACTCGCCCTCGTAACCGGCCATGCTCGACTAAACGGCAGCTTCCGTTTCTGCGCAAAAGGTTTCGCATCAAGCAAGGTTGTTGCGGCCCGTCGTCGTGTTTTTGACCGAGTTGTAAATTTTCGCGTAAATTGCATCGTGAGTACCTGGATTTTCCCGCGCAATCGATCTCATGAGTGAAGAAGATAAGGACGAGCAGTTTTATCGCGATACGGAGAGCATCGCCCGTCCGAAACTCGACGATCGCCAGCTGGCGTTGCTGGAACCTTTGGGGAAGCGGCGCACGTTGCAGCGCGGAGAGTTTATCTTCAAAGCAGGGCAACGCGATCTCGGGCTCACCGTTATTTTGCGCGGCGAAACCGAAGTCTTTGAAGCGCGGGAAGGCACCGAACAAATTCTCGCTACGGGCAGGGAGCGCGACTTCATCGGCGATGTTGCGATGTTGCAAGGCACCTCTGCACTCGCCACTGCGCGCGTGAAGTCTGAAGAGGCCGAGATTCTGGAAGTCCCGGCAGCCGAGATCCGGCGCGCGCTCGCGGAACTACCCGGCTTGGGCCGCCCCATTGTCGATGCTTTGATCATGCGGCGGCGGCGGTTGATGCGCGACCGTGAATTCGCTGGGCTGCGCATCATCGCGTTGCGGGACTCGCGCGAGGGACATCAGCTCGATGATTTTCTCGACAAGAATCGCATCCCGCATCGGCTGATCGAATTTGAAAGCGAGCCGGGCCAAGCGCTGTGTCAGCGGCTGCACTTAACGAGTCGCGATTTACCGACGCTCGTCACGGCGACCGGCGCCCCGCTGCGCCGGCCATCTTTGCGCGAAGTTGCACAAGTGGCCGGGCTGCTTCGGCCGGTGGCGGATGAGGGCGAAAGCGAAATTAGGTGCGACTTGACGATTGTTGGCGCTGGTCCGGCGGGTCTGGCCGCCGCCGTCTATGCGGCGTCGGAGGGATTGAAAACCGTTGTCTTGGAAAGCTACGCGCCAGGAGGGCAGGCCGGGTCCTCTTCCCTGATCGAGAACTTTTTCGGTTTCCCAACTGGAATTAATGGCGGCGATTTGACCTATCGCGCGCAGCTTCAGGCTTACCGGTTCGGCGCAAAATTTTCCACGCCCTCTCAGGCTCTTTCGCTCGATTATCACGACGGCGAGGAATATCGCGCCAGCCTTCAAGTCGAGGGTTGCCTTTCTACCCTGCGGGCGAAATGCCTCCTCATTGCGACCGGTGCAGATTACCGGCGATTAGACGCAAACCGTCGCGAGGAGTTCGAGGGCTCGGGCGTTTATTACGCCGCGACGGCATTTGAAGGCCAGCTCTGCCGGCGACAAACAGTCATCGTCGCTGGCGGCGGTAATTCGGCGGGACAAGCCGCCATGTTTCTCTCTGAAGGCGCGGCGAAGGTGTTGCTCCTCATCCGCGGCGGCGACGATCTTTCGAAAAGCATGTCGAGCTATCTCGCGCGTCGCGTGCAGACGTGCGAAAACATCGAGCTCCTGTTCCACACCGAAATTCGGAAAATGTCTGGCAATAAAATGCTCGAAGCCGTGGAGCTCGAGAATATGCAGACGCGCGAGCGGCGCGTTGTAGAAACACCGGCCGTTTTTTCCATGATCGGTGCGAAACCCTGCACAGATTGGCTGCCGCCTCAGATCGAACGCGATGAAAAAGGATTCATCAAGACAGGACACGCAGTCGCCCAGGCGCCAGCATGGAAGGAGAGCAAACGTCCACCGGGGCCCCTCGAAACGAGCTGCCCGGGTATTTTTGCGGCAGGCGATGTTCGCTCCGGATCGGTGAAGCGTTGCGCTGCTGCTGTCGGTGAAGGTGGGATGGCAGTCGCCGGCGTGCACGAAGCCCTCGGCACTTTTGCGTGAAGGCTAAGCGGGGACGGCCCGCCGTCGCTCCTGCCGACTGGTTTGCAATCGCAATTGCCCGCAGGCGGCGTCGATATCGTGGCCTTTTTCGCGCCGCAGCGTAGCCGGAACTCCTTCCGCACGTAAGATCGACAAAAACTTTTCCTGTCGATTGCGCGACGGTCGGGACCATTCCAGACCCTCGACGGCGTTATACGGAATCAAATTCACTTTTGCGGAAAGCCTTCTGGCGTGCTGCGCGAGAAGATGCGCCTGCGTGTCGGCGTCGTTTACACCGGCGATCAAAATATATTCGAAGGTGAGCCGCTGCTTCTTATGCGCGACGTAGTAATCACAAGCCGACAGCAATGTCTCGACGTTGTAGCGGCGGTTGATTGGCATGATTTGGTTGCGCACCTCATCAGTGGCTCCATGCAAAGAGACAGCAAGACGAATTTGCAACGGTTCGTCTGCAAGTTTTTTAATTTGCGGCGCCAGGCCGCTGGTCGAAACGGTAATGTGCCGTGCGCCTATCCTGAGACCCCACGAAGCGTTAATGATTCGAATCGCACGAATCACGTTCTTCAAATTCGCGAGGGGTTCGCCCATTCCCATGAAAACGATGTTGTCGATCTTCTCCCCGCTTGCGCGCTCGATCGCGATGATTTGATCGACAATTTCGTTCGCGCGCAGATTGCGAGAAAACCCTTCCAAGCCGCTGGCGCAAAATTTGCAGCCATAGGCGCATCCGACTTGTGTCGAAATACAAATTGTCTGGCGATCCGATTTTTCGCCGTAAAGCGCGGGTGACGCCGGAATCAAAACCGACTCGATCAAATTTCCATCGCTCAAACGACAAAGAAATTACCGTGTGGTGTCGC
>QHOJ01000024.1:0-602 GCA_003218735.1 Verrucomicrobiota bacterium | reverse complement strand
ATCAACGCGCTTTTTGTATAGCCAGTCCACGATTTGATCAGCGCGATAAGAGCGCTCGGCCAGGCCTTGAAGCTCCGTTTGCAGCTCGCTAAACAGGAGGGATTTGATCTCGATCTTCTCAGTGGCCTTCACGGTCAAGCTTAGCGGATGGCAGAGCTTGCATCAAATAGCCTAGAGGTTAGGTTCGTTGGCCGTGTTCAAACGCTTTGCAGTTTATGGAGTTTTGTTTTTGACCAGCGGAATTCTGATCTCGGGCTGTGTCTCGCGCGATGAGGACGTCACCGAGCAACCCGGCTCGCAATCCGCCGCAACCGTGCCGGGCGAAAAAATTCCCGACCAAGGGAATGTTGCTCCGGGGGCGCCCGGGTCCAGCGGAAGCGTTCGCTGGTAATTTTTGCCGCTTCCACGGCACCAGATTCTGCTTGATCGCTGGTTGACGCCGAGAATTATCAGCGGCGATGCAGAGAACGCCGACGCCGCTAACACTCGGTTGGGAAGCCGCACGCGCAAACGCTGTCCCTGCCCTCATTATTCAAGCAATCATGCTTGCGCTGCTGATTGGCTATTACACGAGTAACAGCATTTCCTCGGCCTTTTTACAA
>QHOJ01000023.1 GCA_003218735.1 Verrucomicrobiota bacterium | reverse complement strand
CGGAACCCGCACGGCTGTTGCAGCTTTTTCCTCCTTCCGAGAGCATCTCGTCCCCTTGATGTAATTACTCATCATGCACCGCGACGCGACATGAGCGACCAACTGGTGCAACGGTGAGAGCGTACAACCGCGAACGACCCCAAGCTCGTGGGAAGGGATGTGACGAACCGGCCACGCCCAAAAGACGAGCAGATTTTTTTATGCAACGAAGTGCGTTAGTTTACGGGGTGATAAAACGCGCACTGCCGTTCGTGTGCCTTTTCCTTTCTGCAGTTAGAGCAGAAGCGCAAATTCAGGTGGATTTGAAGTTCAAGCGCTTGCAATACATCGCTTACGAACCTGTGGTAGCGACACTTGGCATCACGAATCTCGCCGGACGCGATGTCGATCTTCATGATGCAGATGGTCAGTCGTGGTTTGGATTCGAGGTGACCGGAAGCGAAAGTCAGCCGATTCCGCCCGTCCCCACAGGTGGCGCTCAGCCGCCCCTGCAAATTAAGACTGGGCAGAAGGTCGTCCAACGGATCAATCTCACTCCGCTTTATCCGGTCCAGGACTTCGGTACTTATCACGTCCGCGCGCATATTTATTTCGCCGATCTGGGGAAATTTTTTTACTCGGGAACAAAGGTTTTCGAGGTGACCGATGCGCGGCCGATCTGGCAAAAAACAGTTGGGATCCCAGACGGTGTTTCCGCTTCCGGCAATGTGCGCACCTATTCGCTGCTCACCAACCGGTTTCCCGACCACACGTCCTTGTATGTGCGCGTGCAGGACAAGGACAGTGGAATGGTTTATGCGACGTATTCGTTAGGCCGCGCCATCGCTTTCGAAGAACCGCAGGCGGAAATCGATCGCGCAAATCAGTTGCATGTTCTGCACTGTGCAGCCCCGCGCAGTTGGGCTTATTCACGTATTGGATTAAATGGCGAGTTGCTTGCGCATTCCTCTTTCATGGAAACGAAAACACGTCCACATCTCTTCCATGCCGCGGATGGCGAAGTGGCCGTGCGCGGCGGCATGATCGAGGCGCCGGCCGCGCAAATGGCGGGCGAAAAGGCGCCGAAGCTCTCGGAGCGCCCGGCGGGAATGCCTAAGGACGATCACTAATGCCACGAAAGCTTTCCCATCTCTGTTTCCTTATCCCGGCTTTATCGATTGCGACCCTGGTGTGCGGCGCTTCCCCGGCAGTAGAGGGCAGCCGTGAGGCATCCACGACTGTCGTAATCGATGCGGGTCACGGCGGTTTTGATCACGGCGGGATTCCTGGTCAGAGGATCCCCGAAAAGGAGATGACGCTCGACGTGGCACAGCGCCTCAAGGGGCTTCTGGCTGCGAGTGGATATCGCATAGTCATGACCCGGGACAGCGATGTCTTTGTTCCCTTGCCGACGCGCGTTGCAATCGCGAATTCATATCAAAACGGCATTTTCGTCTGTATTCATTTTAACTCGGCAACACGGATTGGCGCCGACGGAATCGAAACGTATTTCTATAGCCGCAACAGCCTGCCGCTCGCCTCCGCCGTCCATTATTTTGTCGCAGGAGGCGCGCCGTCGCCGAACCGTGGAGTGCGCCGCCGCGGTTATTACGTGCTGCGAAAAACGACAATTCCGGCAGTGCTTGTGGAATGCGGATTTCTCACAAACCCGAACGAAGGACAGTACGCGCTATCTCCATCCTACCGCCAAAAACTTGCGGAAGAGATCGCGGCTGGAGTTCGTGGACGTTTTTCTGTCACAAGTACCTTGAGCTCGACGCGTGTAGCAACCGGCGAAAGCATTCCTCTGCAGTCGTACACCGACCAAACCAACGTGGGCAGTTCCGGTCGCACCCGATCCAAGCACTCGAACAAGCGAAGCTCACGGACTAAATCTTCGAAGAAGAAGAAATCCTCGGAATCGACTGGGTCGGAAGCGAGCGCAACCCCAAAAGTACGGGAGAGCTGATTGGACTCGCCGATTTTCACTTCGGCGCAGATGCGAGACGCGGAAGAAGCGGCTTTCGCGCGTGGCGTTGAAGTCGAAACATTGATGGATCAGGCAGGTGCGGGCGTTGCGCGGGCAATCACTAAATTTTTCCCGCGGCCGGGAAAATGCCTGGTTTTCGCCGGAAAAGGTCATAACGCGGGCGATGCCCTGGTTGCCGCGGACTTCTTGCGGCGACGGGGATGGGAGATCCAAGTCCGGCTTGCCTTTAAAGAGAGCGATTGCAGCGAGCTCATGCGCAAAAAGCTCGATGCCTTGCGTCGCGCGCCAGCTGAAATTCGGGATGTGACGGCATCGGGGAGCGGTGACAGTGGCGTCACTCTCGTCGAACTTTGGGCAGAGGCCGGCGATTACTTGAATGCCAAACAGGACATGATTGCGGCGGAAGCGTATTTGGCCAACCGAACGATCATCCTCGACGGCCTGCTCGGATTGGGCGCGAACCCGCCACTGCGTGATCCGGTGCGCAAGGCCTGTCGCTACATCAACGAGCTGCGCCGGGGAAAAAATGCTTACGTTTTTGCGGTGGATCTTCCGACCGGTCTCGACGGCGACTCCGGCGAAACCGATGCCGATTGCGTCGTTGCTGATTTCACTGTGACGATTGGTTTCGCAAAGCATGGTTTGCTTGTCGATAACGCTCTCGACCTGGTTGGCCGTCTCGAAGTTGTTCCCCTTCCCGATCTCAAGCCGAAAGAAACGACGCCGAGGGAACTGCTCGCGACCGCCAATTCTCTAGGAGGGCTTTTGCCAAGGCGAAAATTCAGCGCGTATAAGAATCAATTCGGTCGTATCGGTGTCGTTGCCGGTTCAAAAGGATTTATCGGCGCCGCGCTGATGACCGCCCAGGGCGCGCTTCGAGCCGGAGCCGGGTTAGTGGAAGTCTTCGTTCCCGAAGACATTTACCCAATCGTTGCAGCGTCTGCGCCGCAGGAATCGATGGTCAAACCGATCCAGGCGTATCGCGATTTGCTCGATGAGAAGATCGATATCTGGGCGCTCGGACCGGGGTTAGGGAAATCACGCGCAACGGAAATTATGCGACTGATCGAGGACGCAAAACAGCCAATGGTTGTGGACGCTGATGGTCTCAATATCTTGTCGGAGAAAATCGACGTTCTCAAACAATGCCACGGTCCGCGCCTGCTTACACCGCATCCCGGCGAGATGAACCGGTTGTTCGATTCCGGCAAAACGTCGCGTGCGAAGACCGCTCGAAATTTCTGTGAGCAATTTCCCGTAACGCTTTTGCTTAAGGGCAGCCGGACGATCGTGTGCGAACGGGACCAGCCTCTCAGCTATAATTCCACGGGTAATCCGGGAATGGCCAGCGGCGGAATGGGCGATGTTCTCACCGGCGTATGCGCCGGTCTGGTAGGACAAGGTTTGTCGCTATATGATGCGGCGAGGGCCGGCGCATGGGTTTGCGGACGTGCTGCAGAAATGTCGATCTTTCACAGCGGCCAAAGCGAAGAATCGTTGCTTTCACGAGACGTGCTCAGTCATCTCGGCGATGCGTTTAACGAACTTCACAATTCACCTGTCTAATTTTCAATCGTGAACATTCAAACCGAAAGCAGGCAGCTCGAACCGCCCAAGATTGAGACAGCCTGGAGCCGGGTGAAAAAAGCGTTTGGCCCGATAGCCGTCGTTGGCGTCGTGATCGCAAAGTTTTTCGCAAAACTAAAATTTGTTCTGCTCCCGCTCCTAAAGTTCCTGCCGATCTTATTGAAGTCCGGCGGCACGATGCTGCTGATGGTTTGGGTCTATACGCAATTCTGGGGCTGGCAATTCGCCCTGGGATTTGTCCTGCTCCTGTTCATACATGAATCCGGCCATTTGCTGGTCGCGAAAAAATTCGGGCTTAAAGTCGGTGCACCGGTTTTCATTCCGTTCATGGGCGCGTTCATCGCGCTGAAAGAAGCGCCTCGAAACGCCTGGATAGAAGCGTGCGTTGGAATCGGCGGACCAATGGTCGGATCGTTAGGCGCGCTGGCCTGCAATGCATTAGGCGAAATCTTTGACGCGCCCCTTTTTATTGCACTCGCCTGGTTCGGCTATTTTCTGAACTTATTCAATCTGACGCCAGTCGGTATGCTCGACGGCGGACGCATCGTGACCGCCCTGTCGCGCTGGCTTTGGTTGCCCGGTTTCGCCTTGCTTCTCTGGTTCGGATGGAAGTTTCCGAACTTCATTGTCTGGCTCATCGTGCTTCTGTCGCTGCCGCGCATTTATTCGCTTTTCCGGAAACGGACTGAAGAAGAACAGCGCTATTTCGAAGTCACACCATCGCAGCGTTGGACGATGTCGATTTTATACTTCGGTCTCATTGCCGTTTTGATTTTCGGAATGCACGTCGCGCAAATAGATTTGAATAAGCACGGCGTGCGCGCTCACGGCCATGGACAGGATACGCTCGTGCAGTAGGCCGACTCAGGCCGGCTGCACTGCAGAACTCGCGAACACCTTCTCCGGCTCAAGCCCAGTCTTTTTCAAGATCGAAATAAACCGCCGATCAGAACGTAGTGGAATGAATTCAGGAGCGATACCGATGAAGTGTAATGATGACGAGCGCTCATCGCATGCGCGTTCAAGTTCGCGAATGGCGTCATCATGTGCGTGCAGTGCCACGTGCACATGCGCAATGGCGTCGCCAGGTGTGTAACGCCGGCTCGCCATGGCTGCGTCAAGAGTTTGCAGTGCTTCCTTGCGCCGGTCTATGCGTGCGTAGGTGATGGCCAGGCCAAAACCTGGTCTGCTAGTAAAACTCTGCGCCTTTTCGTAAAGAGCGATCGCTTCATCGAAACGACCCATTTCGCGATATAGCGCCGCAAGCGCCGGCTCGCCATAGGCCATAAATGCCGGGTCGAGTTGCACTGCGCGTTCACCAGCCGCGATTGCTTCGTCGTATAGACCGAAATATCGATAGATCTCGCACGCGAAGTTACTCACCCACAACGATGCCGGATCAATCTTCGCAGTCTGCTGCAAGTAAATCAGCGCTTTGTCACGGTCGCCGCGAGCAGCGTAAAGCGCAGCGATGAAATAGTTGGACGGCGTCGAATTCGGTTCGATCTCGACCGCCCGATTGAATTCCGCTTCCGCGCCATCGAGGTCCCAGTCGAGTATGCGTTTGGTTTCGGCG
>QHOJ01000310.1:2308-3257 GCA_003218735.1 Verrucomicrobiota bacterium | reverse complement strand
GATTTCCTACGCCGAAAACCGTTTGTGTGCGTGAGCAGGCGAGATGCGCGCATTTCGTGCAAGCGCGGACGCGTTCCCGAATCGGCTCAAGTAATTCTGCTTTGTTCGGCGCGCCTCCTTCGACTTGGCTCAGGACAAGCTCAGGTCGCGCCCTACCCATTTCGATGGTGACGCCTTGCAATCGCGCGAGCACAACTCTCGACGCGCGTGGCGCGCGACTGCTTGTCTCCCGAACCTT
Source organism: Verrucomicrobiota bacterium (assembly GCA_003218735.1). GTDB lineage: Bacteria > Verrucomicrobiota > Verrucomicrobiia > Chthoniobacterales > UBA10450 > Udaeobacter. The sequence continues at coordinate 3,019 of QHOJ01000310.1, read as the reverse complement.
TTCCAGCGCTGCGATAACGAAATCGAGAGCTGGCTCCGGCATTTGCAGTGATCATCCAAAATTTTGCGCTCGAACGCAATCTCTTTGATCATGCAACGATGAGCGCGCGGCTAAGCGATTATGATTACCACTTACCGCGGGAATTGATTGCGCAGCATCCGCTCCGACGCCGCGAAGATTCCCGAATGATGGTGCTGCATCGCGTCGGGCAGGCAATTGAACATCGCCAATTTCGCAAACTAAAAACATTTCTACAGGCGGGTGATCTACTAGTGTTGAACGACACCCGCGTTCTTCCCGCGCGCCGATTCTCTGACGATGGCGTGATTGAATTTTTGTTTCTCGAACGCCTAGATCCCGCGCATTGGAAATGCTTGGTGAATCCGGGACGCAAAATGCGCGTCGGCGCGACGGCGAAAATCGACGGCATCACCTTGTGCGTCGAGGGGATCATGCCGGACGGCGAGCGCATCGTGACATTAGATGAAGATATCGATCTTTACGCTGGCGGTTCCACGCCACTGCCGCCGTACATCGAGCGGGACAGTGATGAAGAAGACGCTGCACGCTACCAGACTGTTTTTGCGCGAGCGGCTGGTGCCGTTGCCGCGCCCACGGCCGGACTTCATTTCACTCCAGGAATTTTGCGTGAAATTCCTCACACATTTGTGACTCTGCACGTAGGCCCGGGGACATTTCTGCCGGTGCGAA
>QHOJ01000310.1:1430-2275 GCA_003218735.1 Verrucomicrobiota bacterium | reverse complement strand
CAGACAAGATCAACAAGGCCCAGCGCATCGTAGCGGTTGGAACGACTGCGGTACGGACGCTGGAATCGGCACCACGCGAAGGCGAAGAGCTCCTCGCGCAGGAAGGCGCGACCGACCTCTTCATTTATCCACCCTACCATTTTCTGGCGATCGACGCTCTGTTGACGAACTTCCACTTGCCGCGCTCGACTTTGGTGATGCTGGCGAGCGCGTTTGCAGGCCGCGAATTTTTGATGCGCGCGTACGAGGAAGCGATTCGCGAGGGCTATCGCTTCTACAGCTATGGCGATTGCATGCTGATCCTGTAGGGGAAGCCGTTGGCTTCGCTGCGACGAGGACGTCGTCCCCTACAGGATTTGATTATTTATGTTATTCTTCGCGCCAAATGAGCACCGCTGAAAAACCTAAAGGCGAACTTGTCATTCAAACGATTGCCATGCCCAAGGACACCAATCCGAACGGCGACATTTTCGGTGGGTGGTTGACGTCTCAAATGGACTTGGGCAGCGGAATTATTGCGGCGAAAACCGCGCAGGCCCGAGTCGTTACGGTAGCGATGGAAGGGATGTCGTTTCTTCAACCGGTGCGGGTAGGGGACACTGTCAGGTGTTATGCGCGCGTGGAAAAAATCGGCCGGACCTCAATGACGATTCCCGTGGAAGTGTGGGTGACTCGGTACATGACTGGGCAGGAGCTTCGCGTCACGCACGGCGTCTTTACGCTGGTCGCCGTCGATGAATCCGGGAAACCGATTCCGGTGAAACGCGGGAGTGCATAGAAAATGACGAAGCCCGAATGTCGAATGACGAAGCAAAAATCGAAGCCCGAATGACAAAACGTTCATC
>QHOJ01000310.1:0-1422 GCA_003218735.1 Verrucomicrobiota bacterium | reverse complement strand
ATTTCGTCATTCGTCATTCGTCATTCGTCATTTCTCTGATGCCCCGCTTCGCCTATCTTTTCGAACGATTCCCGTCGTTCGGACAAACGTTTTGCTATCGGGAAGTCGCGGAACTTGCGCGGCAGGGCATCCCGCCGCCGATCTTTTCCATCAGGAATCCGAAAGACGAACCGCCGCAGGACTGGCACAAGAGTGTCGTCAAACGCGTGCATTATCTGCCTGGGGAAAAGGAGGTGCTGGATGACGTTCGGAGGGCGTCCAAGAAGCGGAAGCTCAGTCCTGAAATCGTCGCAGCGCTCGACGAATGGGGTCGCCGCACGGATTTTCTTCGGCTCTATCAGGCTGTTTACGTCGGATTGCGCCTCCAAGAAATGGGAATCGGCCATGTTCACGCGCATTTCACGGGAATGGCAGCGCGCACGGCTTTTTGGATCCACAGATTTTTTCCAGTGACTTTCAGCTTCACCGCGCACGCTAACGACATTTTCGCACCGCGAAACTTCGAGATTGGGCTTGATAAGCTCGTCGATACAGCGCGCGTAGTCGTCACTGTAAGCAATTATGCGAAAAAGTTCTTGCAAGAGCGCTTCCCGGAACGCGCCGATGGCATCCGTCGCATTTACAATGGCTTGAATCTCGCCGAATTCGGACGCGCGGACTTTTCTTCTAGCCCACCGTTGATTCTGGCAGTCGGTCGTTTGATCGCGAAAAAAGGTTTTGCCGATCTGATTTGCGCCTGCGGATTGATTGCGGAGCACGGGAAATCATTTCGATGCGAGATCATCGGCGAGGGGCCGCTCGAAAGCGAATTACGCGGGCAAATCGAGCGGCTGAATCTGCAGAACCGCGTCGCGTTGTCCGGTGCAAAACCGCAACGCGAAGTCCGACAGCGCCTCGCCGCGGCGAACGTTTTCGTGCTACCGAGTGTGATCGATCCCGAGGGGGGCATGGACAATCTTCCCACGGTCATCATGGAAGCGATGACGACGGCGTTGCCTATTGTCTCGACCAATATCGGTGGGATTCCCGAAATGGTCATTGAAAATGAAACAGGTTTTCTACTGGAACCGGCTGATGCATCAGCGCTCGCCGACGCGATCGAGAAAGTGATCGATGATCGTTTGTTAGCACAACGACTTGGCCACGCCGGGTACCAGCGTGCGCACGAGTTTTTTTCAATTGAGAAGAATGTGCGTGAGTTGAGCGCGCTGGTTGTGTAGCGGCGCTCTACGCGCGCCGTTCGGCGGTGGCAGATCGTCGCTACAGCAATTCGCGGACGCGCTCCACCGCGTGCAGATAAACGTGATGCGGTCCGCCGCGCATCAGTTCGTCGCTCATCAGGTTCACGGGATCGTTTTTTCCAGCAGGCATCAATTGTGGAACGTGCTTTTCGCCAGTTTTCGCGCGTGAGACTTCTAGAAG
>QHOJ01000309.1 GCA_003218735.1 Verrucomicrobiota bacterium | reverse complement strand
CTTTTGAGCGCCCGGGTACGGTCATATTCGTTGAACAAGAAATTCTGAAGAGATCCCAACAAAAAGGTTCGAAGCCGACCCTTTTGGTGGTCAGCGCGGGTCAATGTGTTTTGCTCAAGCAGATGGGCAAAAAAACCTTGAACGAGATCCTGTGCATCAGCGGATGAATAACCGCGATGCCGGACAAAAGTGTAAAGCGGCGGCCAATAGGCTTCGCAAAATCCAGACAGCGCCTGGTGAGCGGAATCCGTCGACTCTTCCTCCCGCGCGCGCAAAACAACGGTCCAATGCGTCGTTTGAAACGAAGCACCGCCCTCTTGCAGCGTTCCCGGGATCGCTTTCGTTTACGCAGCGTCGCGTAATGAACCTGACTTTGCGAGAAAAATCGCGCCGATCTCTTCTTATTTTTCCGGGTCGCTGCGCCTTTGGCGCTAAAAAGATGACGACGTGCTCGCCGTCGTCTCTAGTCAGTATTGGGCTAGAAGTTGATTCTCGCCACTTCCGTTGTGCTCAGATAAAGAAATCTGGGGCCTTTGAAGGCTCATCTGACTCAGCCCGGCGGTTCCATGTTCGCTGTGCTCTTGGGCGATAGCGCCTATGCTCAAGGCTGCAAAGGCTATTGCTATGGCCGCTGCCACTTTCGCTTCAATAGATAACTTCATATCGCGAATCGCTCGTTGATAGGTGATTCGGCGGACATGTGTTTTGAGGAGACCTTTAGAAGGAGTTCCCTCCATCCGCCGTCGAAATTAAACGAAGCAATGCTGTTTACCAGGAATGGGTCGTGATTGCGGCCCGTCCCTCCAGGTAGTGATCGCCAAACGTAGCGCAGCCGTTCAACTAGTTTGATGCAGTGTTTTTTCATATCTCGCTCAAATAGATCAAGCCAGCTGGCTGACCTCAGCACACTCCGGATTACGGCAGCTTGCGAAAACACCAACAAAAGAGGCCCGCAGTTTGTGGGAAACGCGACTGGCACGCCGCGTCCAGTAATCGAGCCAGCTTAACGAGGCATCGGCCAAGATTTCCGTGCGAATCACTTCGGGGCAGACATCCAGCAGTTTACAAACATTCACGAATGAATACGGCCAGGAAAAATCATTGCTGATAATCCAACTGTAGGCATCGAGATACAGTTCCCGCTTGACGCCCTTGGTCGCGGCATGGAACCGGCGCAAATCACGGGCGGTCTGTTTCAGCACACCGGCAGCCAGACCTTTCTCTGGCGTGGGGCCTGGCGGTTCGGCTGGTGGAACAAAGAAATGTGCGCTACGAGCGTTATCAGATTGCGCACTTAAAAATGCATCCAGCTGCTTGCGCGATAGCCGCGACGGCGGTTGTTCTCCCCAGTTTTCGCCCGCGGAACGGGCCGGAAACAGCACAAATTGATTGGTAAAATCACGTGTCTCAGGAATGCGATCGTCTGCTATGATGTTCATGTCATTCTCGTTAAGGCCAACATTTCAAAAAAAATGAAATTTCTTTTCGCGGGTTGAAAACCACGACCGGCCAACCACCGTGGGCGGGCAGTGCGCTTCCCCCCAGAATTTGCGGCTGAGACTCCAAATGCTTTCGCGAGCAGGCAGCCGCGCCTATAGTTTGGTGCTTTGAAACGTCGTTGGTTTTTCATCAGTTTCCTTCTTGTTCTGCTCATCGCCGCGCTCGCCGTGCACATCGATAGGAGTTGGAAACGAAAACTTTCGCCGCGCGGCGGGCGTTATTTTTTCCATCGCGTCGAGCTGGCGGTGCCGTCGTTCCGTCAGTCCGATGAAAAATGGCGTGACGATTCGCTGGGCGGAGTCGAAGCCAACGGCACCCTCGGCGGCGAAGGCTGCGCCGTGGCCGCCGCTGCGATGGTGTTCAAGTTTTATGGCATCGGAACTGATCCTCAGCAGCTAAACTGGTTTTTAACATCCGTTGATGGATACACCGATCACGGCTGGATCTATTGGGACCGCGCGGCGTGGTGGGCGCCCGACCGCGTCCGGCACACGTACGAAGACCTGGCCTCGTATCAGCTCATCGATTCGAACCTTGCCCACGGAAACCCCGTTATCGTACGGGTGCGGCTGCCAAGCGGCGTCACGCATTTTGTCGTCATCGCCGGCAAGGACGGGTTCGACTACCTCGTGCGCGATCCCGGCGCCGGCTCTGCCAAAGGCCTCTACCCGCTGCGCGA
>QHOJ01000022.1 GCA_003218735.1 Verrucomicrobiota bacterium | reverse complement strand
CGCGCTCGGTCGCAATAACGCCCTGGTTGCGATCGAAAATCGGGACATCCACGGCGACGTTAAAACCGGTGGTGTGCACATTGGTTGTATCGCTCGCCCTGACAATGGCGACCGACATTTTTGGAAATTGACCGAGGACGGCAGCACGCACGGTGGCGTCTTGACTCTCGAGTCCCTGGCGCAATCCCAGAAGATCGAGACGGCGCGATTCAACATTATCAAACAAGTCCTGTTCCGCAGGCGGAGCCAGACGCGTCGGCAAAATCAGGTCAGCGCGCAAAGCGACTTTCGTGTCCGGTTCCGTTCCCAAAATTTTGTTCAAGCCGAGACGCTGTTTCTCGAATTCCTGCTCCAGCGCAAGCATGGTGGCGCGCGAATCCTGGCTTGCCGATTCGACCGCCGCCAAATCTAGCACAGTTTTCTCGTGTGCCTCCGCGGCTTTCCGCACAGCATCGGTGCTCTGTTGCAACCCCTCGTTCGCTTCGCGCGCGCGCCCAACCTGCGCATCCAAACTGAGCACGCGGTAAACGGCGGTGCGCGCGTTCACCGCGATTTGCCATTCCTGCCACGCGACGTCCAGGTCCACCGACTGAAAATTTTTCCGCGCGGCAGATTGCTTCGGCAAAAACGGAATCAACGCAGTGAATTCCCAAGCCGCAGTGAAATTATAACCAGTTGTTGTCCCTGCGGTGTTTCCGCCCGTGACGTAGTCGCGCGCGTAGGAAACGATCGGGTTCGGCAAAATTCCAGCTTGAATCAGCTGGGCCGCCGCCAGCCCGCGGCGATTGCGAATCGCCCGTAACGCTGGGTTCGAATAAAGCGCGATCGATGCGGCGTCATCCGGTCCGATGCCACGGCGGAGATCTATTGGCAACTGTTCTAACGATTGATTTTGAAAACGCGAGGCCGGGACTCGGAAAATCGTCCCGATTGAAGGCACGGCTTGGACCAGAGACTCTGCGCGAAGGCCACAGATGAATATCGAAATACTGAACACACCGGGGAACCAATTCCGGAGGCTAATGTTCGAACGTCGCATGATGTGGAGTCTTGCGCCCGGAGAGCGAATTTATTTGCGAAGCAACAACAACCCGACGATTGCAAAGGCCACACCAGTAAGCCGCTGCCATGATGGCGGTTCGTGGAAAAATAAAATTCCGGCGATGGCCATGATCGCCGCGCCACCGGCCAAAATCGCCGGCACGGAAGAAAGCGGTCCGCCTTTTTGAAAGAGAAGAAAGAAAGCAATTGTGCCAGCACCCACGCAGATTCCGGTGAGAACGGAATAAAAAATTCCTTGCGCACTGGATTGCTGATTCCAGCGGCTCGCCAACCAAAGAAACGCAAGATAAAATAAGATCGACAATGCCGCTGTGGCTTCGACAACAAACCCACCCAATCCTTCACCAATGCGCTCGGCCGCGAGTCGGGTAAAAATCTGATGCGCGCCGTAAAGAACGGCTGCAACGACCGCATACCAGAACCAAGTCGCCACGAAACAAGATTCTAGCTCATGGAATGGATCACTCGCGAGAAAATTAAGGTGGACCGCGTTGCTTGTCCGTGGTTGATCAAAAATTTTGTCGACCCTGACGCGGAGTTTGTTTTTCTGCCGCGCGACACCGATTGGACTCGGATCGACAAGGGAATTGTCTTCGACGTGCCGAATTGCGAACTCGGGCATCACGGCGAAGACGTTTCCTTCAACTCAATCCTGAAAAAATACAAACTGACCGATCCCGCCCTGTTTCTGCTCGGGGAAATTGTGCGCGCGGCCGATTCGCATCCGAGTAATCCGCATCCAGCCGGTGAAGGCTTGCGCTGGATTGCCGGCGGCTTCGGAAAGCTCGGGCTGAGCGATCACGAAATTCTCGAACGCGAATTCGTCGTTTACGACGCGCTTTACGCCGAATGCAAACGCAAAGTGAGCAAACTCTGAATTCCGTCCGCAGACTCGCAGATTTTTTCGGGCTCAAACGCAATCTTGTCGTCCTACTCGTCGCCATTTTCGTGATTGGGGCGGGCGAGGAACTCTGGATGCGTTTTGTGCCGAAATATCTGCAAGCGCTCGGCGCGAGCGTTTTCGTCATCGGTCTTTACGATGCGCTGCGCACGCTGCTCGGACATCGCCGCGCGTTTCTCGTCTTCAATCTGGTTTCAATTCTCGGCTATGCGCTCGTGCTATTCATTCCGCATTGGGGGGCGGTGATCGCGGGCATGTTTCTCTTTCTATCCTGGACGTGCTTTTCCCTGCCCGCGACCTTTTCACTGGTCGGCGAAACCCTGACTGCGAATCGCTACTCGATGGGCGTGGGTATTCAATCGGTGATCAAGCGGCTACCGATCATGATCGCGCCAATTTTCGGCGGAATATTGGTTGATCGCTTTGGAATCATTCCCGGCGTGCGCATCGCCCTCATCATGTCGATCTTTCTCTCAGTAGCGACGATTTTCGTGCAACTGCAGCTGCGAAAAGAGCCGAAGGAAGAAATTGCGACAGACGAGCGGTGGAATATTTGGCGAAGCTGGCGGGAATTCAACGTGCCGATGCGTCGACTACTCTTAAGCGATGTCTTGGTTCGCTTTTGCGAACGGATTCCCTACGCTTGGGTCGTAATTTTCGCGATGGATCACATCGGCGTGAGCGGGAAACAAGTCGGCGTGCTCACAACTATAGAAATGCTCGCGGCCACGTTGTGCATCATTCCTGCATCACATTTTGCAGATAAACATGGGCGCGAACCTTTCGTCGTTGTGACGTTCATCATGTTTACATTGTTTCCAATCAGTTTGCTCATATCGCGGAGTTTTTCTGCGCTGGTTATTGCGTTCATGATTCGCGGTTTCAAAGAATTTGGCGATACGTCGCGTAAGGCGCTGATCATCGGATATTCTGACCCGGAACGACGCGGGCAAATGATCGGCACGTACTACCTTGTCCGGGATTTGATTGTCAGTAGCGGGGCGATCTTGGGCGCCTATTTGTGGACACTGGGTCCGAGAGTGAATTTTCTCGGCGCGGCAGCTCTTGGAATCGCGGGAACGATTTTTTATATGAAAACCATTCGCGAGCAGCGACGATTATCACTCGATAATTTAAAGAAAGAGATTTGTCGGCTCCGCTCGAAATGAATTTGGTTTAAATTGATGGCTAAACAGTAAGAGATGTCTCAACTTCGCTCGACATGACAATGATTCGAATCGCAGCCGCGCTCTGTTTTCTGGCGGTCGCACTCGGCGCCTTTGGGGCGCATGCGCTAAGATCGATGCTCGAAAGTCACGGCATGCTCGATGTCTGGAACAAGGCCGTCCTTTACCATTTCATTCACGCGATTGCTTTGTTCACGCTTGCACTTTTCGGCCCCGCCAATCGTGGCGCATGGTGGTTGCTTTTTGCGGGCATTTTTCTGTTCAGCGGAAGTCTATACGTGATGGCGCTCACCAATCTTCGCTGGCTTGGCGCGATCACACCACTCGGCGGTCTCTGTTTCCTGGCCGGCTGGCTGTGGCTGATCATTGCGCCGTCGAGGTAAGATTGTAGGGCAACCGCGACGGTTGCCGTCTTAAATCGGCAGGCAGAGCGCCTGCCCTACAAAGTCTGCCGCCAGAGAACTTGTTTGAAGGAACGCTCTTCTGATATACTGAGGGTCTGATGTTTAGCTTGTTGCCCGAAACTGAGCGGGACGCGATCACGGTCGTCGTGTTCATCGGGACGTTTTTTGTCGCGCTCACGGTCGGCCGGTTTTTGAAACGGCGCGCAGGTGTGCGGCTCGGCCTGCTCTTTCGGCTTTTCTGTCTGACACTGGCATTCTACACGGCCATCGCCGTTTACGGAGTCCATGCGCCCTGGCGAAATCATGTGGGCGCGGCGGCGATCTTATTGAGCACAGCACTCGTGGTCGCACTGGTGAATCGGTACGTTTGGGATCTCTATTTCGAACAGAAACGGCAAACACTGATCCCGCATTTTCTTCGTGAGGTTATCGGCGGAATCATTTTTCTCGTCGCGCTTCTTTTTGTCCTGAGTTCCGGTTATCACGCCGAAGCGCAATTGAAAGGGCTTCTCGCGGGCTCCGGGGTCATCGCGATCATCGTCGGATTTGCGGGGCAGAATTTGTTTGCCGGGATCATCGGCGGCATATCGATCCAAATTAACCGGCCCTACAAAGTCGGCGATTGGTTGCAGGTAGGCGAGCGCTTTGCCGAAGTGATGGAGATTAACTGGCGATCGACGCGGCTGCGCACGAATGACGGCATTTATCTCGATATCCCGAACAACGAGATGGTTAGCCACCAGATCGTCAACCTCCACTATCCAACGGAAGTCCATGCGATGCGAATTCGCGTCGGGGTCGAGTATAAAAACCGGCCCAATCGCGTAAAGGATGCGCTTTTCCGGGCTGCGTCCTCGGCTGACGGTGTCCTGGCAGAGCCAAAAGTAAGAGTCTTTCTAGTCGATTTCGCCGATTTCGCTGTGATCTACGAGATCAAGTTCTACATGGGTAATCATTCAAGAATCAACGAGATCAACGACGCCATTCGCACCAATGTTTGGTATGAACTGAAGCGCCAAGGCATCACCATTCCCTTCCCTATTCGCACATTGCAGATCGAGCGCCGAGCGGCGCCGGTGGCGTATGAAGACTACGACGAGGCACGCGCGATTCTCCGGGAGGAACCGCTCTTTGAATGTTTGTCGGATGCTCAGATCGACAGTCTGGTCAAAGAGGCACGTCTCAATTACTTTGGGCGCGGCGAGCGTGTGATCCAGGAAGGCGCTGAGGGCGACTCCATGTTCGTGTTGTTGCGAGGTGCCGCGCGAGTTTGGGTTTCAAAAAACGGCAGTTCGATTCCCGTTGCCACATTGAGCGCGGGCGATTGCTTCGGCGAGATGTCCCTGCTCACTGGAGAAAGCCGGACGGCGACAGTGCAGGCCGAAAGCGATTGTTACGTCCTAGAGATCGGCAAGCCGGTCATGGCGGACGTGATCCGCGATTCGCCCGATTGTCTCGAGCGACTGAGCGAATTGCTGGCCAGGCGCAAGATGGAAAACGAGGGCGCCCTCAAAGAAGCGGCATCGCAAGGCCAAAACGAAAAGAAAGAGCGCGAGTACCAGGCCAGTTTCCTGAAACGTCTACAGGGCTTTTTCGAGCTGTAGCGGCTTCGTTTAAGATTCAGGCAGAAAAGACGTTGCTGCAATCTAAATAAGCATTGCGGCTGGGGCAAAACCCATTAAAGTCCCCGACTTTCAGGCGAACCACTCATGATGTTTCTTGCCCTAACAATTCTCGATTCTGGTGTGCCGATGTCGATGTTGTGCGCGGTCGTGGGGCTGATTTTCGCGTTCTTGCTAATCGCGGTGATCCTTCGTTCTTCACCGGGAAACGAACGGATGCGGGAAATCTCGGCCGCGGTACAGGAAGGAGCTAAGGCTTATCTGAAACGGCAGGTCGTCACGATCAGCGTGATCGCCGTTATCATCTTCCTTCTGCTTTTCTTTTTTAAAGATCATCCAACGGCAATCGGGTTTGTCATCGGGGCGTTTTGTTCCCTCGCAGCCGGTTACATCGGGATGCGCATCGCCGTATTGGCGAATGTCCGCGCGGCGCAGGCTGCAAGTCACACCCGCACAGCGGCGTTGCGTATGGCGTTTAACGGCGGAGCGGTCACCGGTTTGCTTGTAGTTGGACTCGCGTTGCTCGCGGTGGCGATCTTTTACACAGTGGCGGGAAAGATGCTCGGTCATGACATGGCAATACGCAGCCTGGTTGGGCTCGCGCTCGGGGGAAGTTTGATCAGTGTGTTCGCACGACTCGGCGGCGGAATCTACACAAAAGCGGCCGATGTAGGTGCCGATCTCGTCGGCAAGATCGAGAGCGGATTAGAGGAAGACGATCCGCGCAATCCGGCCGTTATTGCCGACAACGTGGGCGATAACGTCGGTGATTGCGCGGGCATGGCGGCAGATGTGTTCGAAACGTACGCGGTAAGTCTAATCGGCGCGATGTTAGTGGGCGTATTGACGCTCGCAACGCAGCCCGCGGCAATTGTTTATCCGTTTGTGCTCGGCGGTATTTCCGTGCTTGGCGCGATTTGCGGCGTTCTGTATGTCAACCTCGCGGGCGGAAAGCCGGCCTCGGTTTTGATGGGCGCCGTCGTCACCAGCGCGATCATTTCGGCGATTCTATTTTGGCCGGCAACGCATCGTCTTTTTCCAAACGGCATCATGATTAGCGGCATCGCACGGTCCCCTACCCAGCTTTATTTCGCTTCGGTCATCGGATTAATCATGACCGCAGTCGTTGTCGTCATCACAAATTATTACACGTCGATGCGTTACCAGCCGGTTCAGAACATTGCGCGGGCCTCCGAGACCGGCCACGCCACCAATATCATAGCGGGTCTCGCGGCTGGACAACATGCCACCGCGTTGCCAGTTGGTTTCATCGGTATCGCAATCCTGCTGAGCTTTCATTTCGCCGGTCTTTACGGGATCGCGATTGCGGTGATGTCGATGTTGTCGATGGCCGGAATTATCATTTCGCTGGATGCTTTCGGCCCGATCACGGATAACGCCGGCGGGATCGCCGTGATGAGCCACCTGCCGAAGGAAACTCGTGGCATCACCGACGAGCTTGATGCGGTCGGCAATACGATGAAAGCCGTGACTAAAGGTTACGCGATCGCATCGGCGGGCTTGGCGGCGCTGGTTCTATTCGGATCGTACGTGGAAGAGTTGCGCGCGCATCTCCACAGCTCGCACAAACTTGCGAGCGACCAATTTTTCCAATTCTCGCTGCAAGATCCGAAAGTCATCATCGGTTTGTTCATCGGAGGATTGCTGCCGTATATTTTTACCGCGTTCAGTATGGACGCTGTCGGGAAAGCGGCGGGCGCAGTGGTGCGCGAAGTGCGCCGCCAATTGCAGGCCAAACCGGGAATATTGCGCGGCGAAGATAAGCCCGAATACGGCACCTGCGTGGATATCGTGACAAAAGCGGCGCTGCGCGAGATGATTATCCCGGCACTGTTGCCTTTGGTGGTGGTCGTGGCCGTAGCCGTAATCCCCCAGCTTGGCCCGGTCGTGCTCGGCGGGGTGCTGGTTGGCACAATTGTGACCGGATTGTTTATAGCCATCGCGATGACGAGTGGGGGCGCGGCGTGGGACAATGCGAAAAAATTTATCGAGGAAGGAAATTACGGCGGCAAAGGCTCCTTCGCGCACGCGGCGGCAGTGACCGGCGACACGGTGGGCGATCCCTACAAAGACACGGCTGGTCCGGCGATCAATCCGATGATTAAAGTCGTAAACATCGTCGCGATCTTAATCATTCCGATTTTCTTTTAATCACGATTGCGCAGAGAACGGCAGTGTCCTAACTTGAATCGATTGTTCGGACACGACGTCCGAAGTGTGGCATAAAAGTAGAGCTGATTGGTCTAAAAATAAACCGAGATGGCCTCAGAAATGAATTTAGAACAATCCGTCGCGGTAATGGCAGAACCTATTTTGGAAAAGGACACGCTCTGTAAACCCCTCTCGTTTAATAACAACTGCGGCGACCATTTTCATTCAGTCAGGGTTTTGGAAGATTTGGCATGAATGATGATTATAAGAAGCTAACGTGAGTGCACCGAAGAACAAAGACAATGCGCTCGCCGGAGAGTCAGGAAATCAAAGGGCTTTCACCCCATAATGCCTCGCGTCTTAATCATCGAAGACGATGCCGATAACAGGCGGGTAATTGCAGACCTTTTCACCCGCGAAGATTGGAATGTCTTGGAAGCGGATGATGGGGATGCAGGACTCGAACTGGCGTTGCGCGATCGGCCGGAGCTTATTCTGTGCGATTTATTGATGCCCAAATCGAATGGCTTTCAGGTTTGCCGCACGATCCGAGAACAGCTCCAACCAACGAAGATCATCGTCGTATCGGGCCGCGATTATGGAGTCGACCGAACCAGCGCACTCCAAGCCGGCGCCGACGAATATCTGCTCAAGCCGATCACATGGGAACTGCTCTCCAGACTGTGGGGCGTTCGCGGTTCAATTCCGGTCCCTGGGAAGAGCACGGTTCGTTACGGTGGAAACACCAGTTGCGTGGAAGTGCGCGCCGATGGCGAGATCATCATCCTCGATGCCGGCAGCGGCATTCGCCTGCTCGGCCTCGCTTTGGACAAAGAATTTGGGTCTCGCTCGATGAAGTTGACTCTTTTGATCTCACACACTCACTGGGACCATATTCAGGGACTGCCTTTTTTTTCGCCCACTTACAATCAGAAAAATCTCATCCGCGTTTTGGGTTATGAAGGCGCTCGCGCTGGTTTGGCAAAGATCCTGGCCAGCCAAATGGAGACGCCGTTTTTTCCAGTGAGTTTGCGTGAACTTCCGAGCCACCTGGCGATTGAAGAACTCAAGGAGATGGAGTTTCAAATCGGAAACGTTGAAGTCCGCTCCAAATTCTCTAATCATCCGGGCATTTGCGCGGGTTACCGTCTTTTTACAAGCTCGGGATCGATCGCCTACTTTCCTGACAATGAACCGTACGACCAGCTCAAGCTGCAATTGGCCTCGCGCGATGGAATCAGCGAGGACGAAGCGCGCGATTTTGCCACAGCCGAGCGGACAAAGATGGTCGAGTTTGTTCAAGGCTGCGACTTGGCGATCCTCGATACGCAATATACGGATGAGGAGTACTCGAAGCACATCGGTTGGGGACACAGCTCAATCAGCAGCGTCGTTTCAATGGCGCTTGATGCAGATGTGCGCCAGCTGCTGCTTTTCCATCATGATCCAAATCATGACGACGAGATGATCGATAAGATGGTGGAACGCGCGCGCGCATTAGTGAAAAAGAGCGGGAAGACGCTGGAAGTGGAAGGCGCTCGCGAAGGTGCTGAGATCTTGCTCGGCGCGAAAACTCCAGCAGTTCAAATTCGCACCCCGCTTGACTCTTCATCTATAGCCACAACTCTGTAAGCTGTCTATCGCCGCGTTTCCCGACCGGCCACAGGCCGGTGGCTACAGTTTATTGCGAGTACGCTCGACTTGCGACAGCGTAAATCGGTCTTAATTTTCTCGCTCGTTGCCTCGTGGTGTAATGGTAGCACCAGAGATTCTGGATCTCTTTGTCTAGGTTCGAGTCCTAGCGAGGCAGTTCTCCACTAGTCAGAACAGCTTTCGCCGGGGACAGTCAGAACTTTTTGGTTGTGCATGATATTGTTCATGTGAACATTCTTGTTGAAAGCGGCACCTTTAACCAACGCCGCTTTTCTCTCCCAAGGGCGCGAAGTTTTCAGTCGTTCACATGATGCTGTGATTCGCGTTTACGATGAAGCGGGCAACGTGATCGCGACGGACGAGCACAAGGGCGATAAGACTTTATATCACATATAGTTTTTTACGGAAATTTTTCGGCACGGGTTTTGCGCTGGAAGTTGCGTGATTCCGCTTTTATCGGAGCGTTGCCAAGGTGAGGGCGGTGATTAGACGGAATAATTCCAATCGAGCGTGAATACCATCGCAGATATTGAAAGACTCTACGCACTTCTAGGCGAACGCGACTACGGAGCAGTGATGTCGTATTTGACTGACGACATTGTCTGGATCGTGGCTGACAATTCGCCGTTTGCGGACCGCAGCCCGTATCACGGGATAGCTGAGGTGCGCTCAGGCGTTTTCGATCGCTTAACGGCGGGTTTTGACAAACTCGTTTTTGACGCGGACGAGATCTTTGAGTGCAGCGGCGGCGAGAGAGTTGTGGCTCTTGGCTACTATTACTTCAGGTTTCACGGG
>QHOJ01000021.1 GCA_003218735.1 Verrucomicrobiota bacterium | reverse complement strand
CCTTCGGTGATCAGACTCCCAGTTTTTGAGGGGATTCGTTGATTAGTGGTGGAGGAGCGGTATCGAACACCCGATTGTGGCGCTCTCAGGCGCGGGATTTCAGAGGTTCCAATCGATTTCTCAGTCTTTTCTCTGCAATCGCTTCAATATTTATTGTTCCTACCAGCAATTTTTCGCGGGTTACCACAGGAACTTCGCCGACCTTTGCGTTCAGCATCATTTGCTCCGCCTCCGCAACCGTCTGGTCTTCGAAGCAATAGGCACTGTTTTTTTCGATGTGTGCTTCTACCGGTTCCATCTCAGGGTCGTGTCCCAAACCACCAACGTTCCGGTTCATTTTGTTCTTCGACACGGTACCCAATAATTCGCCGCGTTGATCGATTACAGGTGACGAATCGATTGCCCGCGCCTGCATTTCGTCCAAAGCAGCCTTTACAGAAATCTTATTAAAAATACTCTTCGCAGGCTCGATGATGTCCTTGACTGTGCGCGCTCCGAAATTCGCGCGCCCAAGGGGGTTAGCTTTTATCTGTTCCATAGGCTTAGGGCCCGACGTCAGTTTAAACGAGAGTCGACGAAGTTAGCCGCCTTACACTGGTGGGGCGAACGCACGGAACCTTCCGCACGCTCGCCGTCAGCGTTAGCGCATTATTTTATTTTGACTTCGATAGCTTTTGATCTTGCTATCGGTGTCGTCGGGAGGTGCACTTTCAGCACTCCGTCGTGGAACTCCGCCGTCACTTTCGTGCTGTCGGCATCTTCAGGCAGCGTGAAGCTGCGTCGGAAAGTGCCACAGGATCGCTCGATACGATGGAATTTTCTTTTCTGATCTTCCTTCTCGGTTTTGCGTTCTCCGGAAACGTTGAGGATGCCGTCTTCGACTGTTACTCTAACGTCATCCTTCTTGATTTCAGGAAGATCAGCTTTCAGGAGATACCCGTGCTCATCTTCACTGATATCAACCTCCGGTGACCAATCAGCGACCGCCAGGCTGTGGATCTCGCCACTGCCCATTCTGTTCGGAAATTCGCCCAAGAATCGATTGAAACGATTTTGCGCTTCCATCTCTCTAAGCTGATTCCATGTTATTAGTGTGTTCATATTTTATATTTTACCTTTCTGGATTGAGTTAAAGCCATCTTGGTGGATCGCGCTCACCGCTTATTGTCAGAGTCGACCCGAATCTTGTGCACGTTGAGGAACGGGTGCGGCGGAAGGTTAAATGCGGCGACTTCGCCGGGATTAGGAAGTATTCTAGAGCCGATCGTAATTTCCGAACAAAACGGCGATTCCTAACGAACCCGAGAATCGAATGAGCAGGCACCATTGATATGCCCACCTCGACCATGGCGCGCGCAGGAATATTAACATCGCCTATTTCATCCGGATAACTTTGGAGACGGACGGTCAGGCGCAGCGGGTTCTGCTGCTGCTGCGGTCCTGAGCTGCGCTTAGGTAGCGCTATCGGAAACGAGCATCAAACTTGAGCTAAGTTTTTAAACATGAAACCGTGGTCGCACGCCGGGAAGCCGCCGCAAAATTTAAGTTGATGGCGCTTAACAACGAGGATTTGCAGCCGCTTTAGCTTGAAATTGGCAATCCATTTTGACAGTCGAATTTTATGCCACAAGCACTGCAATTGCTAACGGGACGACCTTTTTTCTACCCAGAGCGGGCTTCATACAGATTCTATCTCCGGGCAAGCCCGGAACACCACCGTGCAAGTCTGGACAGTTGGAGAAGGATTTGGGACTGGAAGAGAGTTCCGCCAGACATGCTGCGCGGCTAATAATTTTCGAGATCATGATCTGGATTGAGTTAAAGCCATCTTGGTGCATCGCGCTCACCGCTTATTGTCAGAGTCGACCCGAATCTTGTGTACGTCGAGGAACGGGCGCGGTGGAAGGCAAGCGCGGCGATTTCACAGATCGCGAAATGATTCGAGAGCCGAGTCGCTGACGTATTTTAACTGTCGGAAAATGTCCGGCACCCTGCCGAGATCAAGGCTCAGTGTGAACCGACCAAGCCGACCGAAGGACCAACAGATTTTCCGTGAATGAGAAGGTTGTAACCAGCCGAGATCACACGCCGCGCTCCTTCGCCAGTTTTCGGGTCGCTGCGAAGCGGCCGTCGCGGACGCTTTGCTTAACCTCGAAGGTACGGACCGGTTTGGCGGGGTCGGTGGTTTCGTAAATGCAAGTCGGCATCACGACAATTCTGCTTGCTCTTGGCAAGCCGAGGCGCTCCGTCTTTTTACGGAGTGCCTTGCGTTTCTTAACGTTGTCTCTGCCTTGCTGTGCCCCATAAGTTTTAACACTCGCCCACCTGTCGCGTCGTCGCAATTCGTAAGCGGATCAACTCTGCACGTGTCCAGATGAGTTGTTGGTACGCGGGATGCAGAGTACATTGGCAAAGCTTATGAAGGATTCCGTCGTCAGAGGACGCCTGCTGCAGCTTCTCTATGAACGTCGACGCGAAGGTTCCATTCCGTTCGGCCACGGTGAGCAGGCGGTCCCGCCGCCGGAAGGTATAAATCGCCGTGACTGGCTTCGCGCCGTTGCCCAGCTTTCAGAGTATAGCCTCATCGACTGGACTCCTCTTGAAGATCAGAGCGGGATGGGCTTGCTGTCCGGCTTTGCCGAGATAAACGACTTCGGAGTCCAAGTGCTCGAAGCTGGCGTCGCGTCCCCGATCTCGATCTCTATCGATGAGAGCCGACGAACCACCGTTCCTCAGCAGCAACAAGCGCCGATCGCACCGAGCACTCCGCAGCAGGAGGCGATTACGAAGGCAGTGGAGAAAGTGATCACTGCGATCAATCAAGCCGATGTGTCGGAGCAGGAGAAAAATGAAGCGAAATCTTTGTTGCGAAAACTGCTGGGTAGTAAAGCAGCGGCCAGCGTGTTAGGCCCAAGCGCGCAATCCCTCGTCGCGAAGTATTTCACGAGATAGAGCAGAGATCAGGCATCAAGGATTCCTTGGCTGCCTTCCGAGTCGAAGATTTGCACGACAAGAAACGGTTAGTCTTTCGGAATATACGCCCAGAGCGCAGTCACCGACGGAGTAACTTACGTAGTCTTCAGACGACAAAAACAGAAAGACTACGTTATGAGAAAATTAACCCCGACCCTTACACAAAGCGGACTGCTCGCCGTGTTGCTGCAACGCCAACGCTACAAAGTAATCCAGTTGGCCCAGCGTCGCGCACATCGCAAGCACGTGCGTGTCGCCCTTTGGAATACCCTCGCTTGCCCGTACCGCGCGCTCACGACGCCAACGCTCGCCGGCGATTCTGCCGAGCCCTTTGTCGGAACCGTCTTGCGCCGCACTTGAATCTTTCACCGAGGCCAATTGCCATGTTTTACCAAATCCACACATACACCGAGCTCCAGCAACAGATTCACGACGACCTGCGGACCCAACATCCCGAGTGGGTCAAGGCTAACGGCGAATGTCCAACGTGCGATTCTTACGAGTCGCGCCTCACGGAGCTGCTCGGCGCTTCGATGCGAACGGAAGCCAACGGACCTACCGCTGCTACTCATCGCGCGCTCGAACAGGCAGTGACTTGAAGGTAAAAATCTGTCTGGGAATCATTTACTTAGGAGACCGGGCTCTCGTAGCTTCGCGAAGGAAATGACCGTTGACACACCTACCTTAGTAATTCAGTTAGTTCTTCTAGCTGCTATTATTCTCGCTCCCTGGCTTTATAAGAGGAGTAAGAGTTAGGTTCGTTCCGCTCCGGCCTAAAGAAGAAGTTACCAGACCCATGGCAGTCTGCGGCAGGTCTAAACCGGAAGTCCGAAATTCTTCCTATGCATCTATCGTAAGCCGCTTACGATGCATCCGCTCAAGCGCGTAGCGAACGAGTCTACGAGCAGCGCGCAAATATGGACGGCGCGGCTTTTCCAGTCGCTGATCCGAGCCAGTTCGAATGTTTAAAAGTTAGATCTGACCCCGATTCCTAAACTTCGAAGACCGAACATCCTAAAGGTCAATTCCCATACTGATTGCGCCCGGAATGTCCTCCCAACCGCATCGACACCAAAAGCCGCGGCCGCGCCGATTATCGTCGGCCACCATGATAATCACGCGCTTGACCCCGGTCCGGCGCAGCCCCTCGAGGCATTCATCCAGCAGACGCTTACCGAGTCCGCGTCCCTGATAAGCAGGATCAACCGCCAGATGATAGATGTGTCCGCGGCGTCCATCGTGACCGCATAACGCGACACCAACTATCCTCGATCCATCGATCGCCACTCGGCTCAGCCTCGGGTTGCGCGCGAGAAATTGAGCAACGCTTTCTCTATCATCACCCTCGGCGATCTCGAGACCTTCGACCCGCTGCCATAGCTCAAACGCCGCGTCGTAATCATCGATCGAAAATGCCCTAGCGCTGATCGTTTCGCTCATATCGCGACACAAATCTTAGCACGCCGGGGCTGGCGATCAGCGCTCAGGTTCCAATGGTTACTTTTTCGTGTTCCATCGCACTTTGAACTAAACGCGGCGGAATGTGTGTCCCCCGAAAATAATCGCCAGCGCGAGCAGGATGACTGCGACCGGCACAAGCGGCGCGGTGGTGATGTAAGTGACCAAGACGAAGATAATCGCGATAACGGCGAGGATTGTTGCGATGTTGTAGTTCATAGTTTTGCTATCGTAGGTTTGCCGACGCTATCGTGTGAGGTTATCTGGAGCAAGGTTTTTGAACAGGATCGGAATCATAGGCGGAATCGGTCCGGAAACGACCGTCGAGTATTACCGCCGGATCATTGCTTTGTATCGGCAGCGCAATCCTGACGGCAGCGCGCCATATATCATCATAAACAGCCTCGACATGAAGAAGCCGCTGGAGATGCTGACAGCCGGCAAACTGGAAGACCTCGCCACCTTTCTGAGCGAAGAAATCGAAACACTGGCGCGCGCTGGAGCGACTTTTGCCCTGGTGGCGGCGAACACGCCCCACCTTGTTTTTGATGCGATCGCCCAGCGATCACCTATCCCGCTCATCAGCATCGTTGAAGCGACCGCCGAAGCCGCGAAAGCAGCGGGCCTAAAGCGTCTGGGATTACTCGGGACACGCTTCACCATGCAAGCATCCTTTTACCCAGACGCATTGGCTGCCCGGGAAA
>QHOJ01000311.1:1593-2150 GCA_003218735.1 Verrucomicrobiota bacterium | reverse complement strand
AATACTGCTGCACCGTCCAGGTGGGGGCCCAACCGAGCGACTGGGTGTCACGGAAGAAAAAGAGAATCGTCTTTGGCAGTAACCAGAAATAGCAAACCAGCACGCCAAGAAGAAATAGAGCGAAGCTGACGAAAATTGCGGGGAGCAAAAAGCGCTTTTCCACCGCAGTGAGCGCGGGCAGAACAAATTCCGCCAGGAAATACAGAAGCAGGGGAAAAGAAAGAACGATCCCGGCGTAAAACGCCAGATGAAATGAAACCACTAGCGAATCCGTGATTCCGAGAGCGCGCAACGCGCCTATCTGCGGATCGATATCGTGGAGGGGCGCTTGCATCACGCGCACGAGCGTCGAGCGAAAGGCGAAGCAAATGATCATCGCCGCCACTAGAGTGATCGCCATCTTTACGATGGTCCAGCGCAAGTCTTCCAGGTGCTCCAGAAACGGTTTGGAAGTTTCGCTCTCCGGCAGTTCGCGAAATTTGAAAATGTCTTGCAGCGCCATCAGATCGACAATTGTTTAGCGCCCTTCGAGCGAAAGAAGGCCGCCCGCCACAAGC
>QHOJ01000311.1:0-1573 GCA_003218735.1 Verrucomicrobiota bacterium | reverse complement strand
CGACGCAATTCCTCGATGCTGAATTCGCGACAATCGACAATCGATTCCGCTTCGTTGCGCACGTAATTAGCGCATGGCTCGACCGGCCGGGCCAAAAAAAAGTAGCCGCGTTCGTCAGTGAATCCCGGCGAAGAAAAATAGTGACCGAGTGCAATCAGCTCGCCGTCTTTGGACAGTTCATAGCCAGCCTCCTCGCGAAGTTCACTCAACGCGACCGCCTTGATTTCTCCCTGATCCGGCTCCCCTACCTTGTCGATCTGACCGGACGGCATTTCCCAAATCGCCGCGCGAATCGGCACGCGCTCCTGGCGAATAAGAACAATTTTCCCATCACGAGTCATCGGGGCAATAATGACGGCTGCCTTGCGGCGCACAACGGTCCAAGTGCGCGGTGCCTCGCGCGTCGGGGTTCGGACGTGATCGGTGACGACCTCGAGATGCGCGTTCCCGAAATGCCGCTCACTCGAAATTGTTGCCCACCCTTCTCCATCGTGCACGAGATTGCTTTGTTTCACGCGGCGAACTGTAGCGGCCGCTTTCCTCAGCGGCAAACTGCGTCAGCGCGGGCAGCGGTCGCTCCCTACCTGCTGCGAAGCAATTTTCGCCAGCGCGCGATCTGGGCTGCGATGTTTCCCGGCGCGGGTGCGCCGATTGCAGTCCTCGCTGCAAGCGAACGGCGAACGTCGAACAGGTTCGCAACATCGACATCAAACAATGGCGAAACTTTTTTAAGTTCCGCGATCGAAATTTGATTGAGCGGCAACTTCGCTTTCGCCCCATGCGCGACAAGTTTGCCGACAATCTCGTGCGCCTCACGAAAAGGCATCCCCTTCTTAACTAGATATTCCGCCAGATCGGTTGCGAGAAGATTGGGATCGCTTGCCGCCGCTTCCATGCGGCCGCGATTGATCTCAATTTTCGCCAACATTGCCGAAAACACTTCCAGCGCGGCGCGAACCGTATCGACCGAATCGAAAAGCGCCTCCTTATCTTCCTGCATGTCGCGATTGTAAGACGACCGTAGCACTTTCAACGTGGTTAAGATCGACAACAAGTTACCGTAGAGTCGGCCGTTCTTGCCGCGCGTGAGCTCCGCCATGTCGGGATTTTTCTTCTGCGGCATCAAACTGGAGCCGGTGGAAAAAGCGTCGCTGAATTCAACGAAACCGAATTCGTGCGTGTTCCAGGTGATCAGATCTTCGCTCAATCGCGAGAGATGCATTCCAATCATCGCAAGGCAAAAAAGAAATTCGCAAACGAAATCGCGATCGCCGACCGCATCGAGACTGTTCTGACTCATGCGCGAAAACCCGAGCTCGCGCGCAACCAGCTCGCGGTCGAGGACGATTGTCGATCCAGCCAGTGCGCCGGAACCGAGCGGCAAAATATCGGTTCGCGCCTTGCAATCACGAAGACGTTCCGCGTCGCGCTCGAATGCTTCGATTTGCGCCAGCAAATAATGCGCGAAAAAGATCGGCTGTTCGCGTTGCAAATCTGTGTAACCGGGCATGACAACATCGACATGGCGCTCGGCGAGATTGAGCAGCGTGGTCTGCAATGAGCAAAGACGAAC
>QHOJ01000020.1 GCA_003218735.1 Verrucomicrobiota bacterium | reverse complement strand
AAACTGACACTTAAACCAATTACGCGATCCCCCATCGTTCCGGTCATAGTGGAGACTGCTCCGCCACCCGCTGTCGCGCGGTAAGCGACATTTTCCGCAGCGCTGGATGAAAGGCGCCAACGACGACGAAGCCCCGTTGAAGGAACGGAAGTTCCTGCCGAAAAAATGAACGTCCCGCTTCCTGTCCTCGCCTGGCTAAGGCGTTATGACCGCACCTGGCTGCGGGGTGACGTCGTCGCCGGCATAACGTTGGCGGCCTATCTTTTGCCCGCGGGATTGGGGGACGCGTCGCTGGCTAACCTGCCTCCCCAAGCGGGACTCTACGCGTGCTTGTTTGGCGGGCTGGTCTTCTGGCTGTTCTGTAGCTCGCGGCACACGGTCATCACGGTGACCTCTGCCATTTCCCTACTCGTCGGTGCGTCGCTGAGCGGAATTGCAGGGGGCGACACGAGCCGGTTCAGCGCGCTGGCGGCGGGCACGGCCGTGCTCGTGGCGCTCATCGCCTTCATCGCCTGGCTGGTTAGGGCGGGCTCGATCGTCAACTTCATTTCCGAAAGTGTGATGGTCGGGTTCAAGTGCGGCGTAGCGCTGTTTCTTGCCAGCACACAGTTACCCAAGTTGTTTGGCATCCACGGTGCACATGGAAATTTTTGGGTGAATAGCGGCAACTTCTTGGAGCACCTGGACGAAACTAATCTCACATCGCTCACGATTGGAGGCGCCGCATTGGTGGTGCTCGTAATCGGGAAGATTTTTCTCAAGAATAAGCCCGTGGCGTTGTTCGTGGTAGTGGGCGGGATCGTGGCTTCGGGTTGGCTTGGTTTGGAATCGCGCGGGGTGAAGCTGCTCGGCGAAGTCCCGCAAGGGCTGCCGGCCTTCGGGCTCCCCGCGACTCACTGGGCGGATTGGGACGAACTGCTGCCGCTGGCGTTCGCCTGTTTTCTGCTTGGCGCAGTGGAGACGGCTGCCCTCGCGCTCGCTGTTTCGAATCTCGCCGTGGGATTGGGACGCGGCTTCCCAGTCAGCGGGGGCATGTCGCAATCGCTTGTTAACGAAGGCGGCGGCGCGCGCACGCCGCTGTCAGGCGCCTTCGCCGCGGGGATCATTCTGGTGGTGGTGCTATTCTTCTCGCACCTGCTGGCGGCGTTGCCTCAGCCGGTGCTGGCCGCCGTGGTGTTGGTTGCTGTCGCCGGTCTGTTCAAGATTTCCGCTCTCAAGCACCTCTGGCGCGGCGATCGGACGGAATTTGTTGTAGCGATTGCGGCCATAGTTGGTGTGTTAGGAGAGGGCCTGCTGCGCGGAGTGATGATCGGCGCTATCATCTCGCTGGTGCTGTTGATCCGACGCGCGTCGCGACCGCACGTCGCTTTTCTTGGACGCATCCCCGGCACGCGGCGCTTCTCCGATCGTGAGCGCCATCCGGACAATGAATTGATTCCCGGCGTGTTGATCTTCCGACCTGAATCGGGTCTAATCTATTTCAACATGGATCACGTGCGTGACACGATTTTGGATGGGGTGCGCGCTGAAACCACGGCGCTAAAATTGGTCGTGCTGGATCTTTCCGCAGCGCCGCGGGTGGACATGCACAGCGCGCAGATGCTTGCGGAACTAGCCCGCGAACTCACCGCGACCGGCGTCCGTGTTCAGGCTGTTGAAGCGCGAGCGTCTGTGCGCGACCGGCTGCGGGCGGAAGGCGTGGATGATGATTGGGGTGGGGTGAACCGGTTCACCACCGTCGCCGAAGCAGTAGAAGCATTTCAAAAGCAGACCATAACCTGAAAACTCATATGAACGCACTCCTGAAAGAAATCCGTCAGAATCCGCTGCTTTGGCTGCTGGTCTTTGTGCCCGTGGTATTCGCCGCCGCAAAGCTCAGACCCGAAGCGCACACGCTGTTGTTTGTGTTATCCGTTCTGGCAATCGTACCGCTGGCCGGGCTGCTGAGTCATGCCACCGAATCGGTGGCGGCGAAGACGGGCGATGCGGTCGGCGGGCTGCTCAATGCCACACTCGGGAACCTGACCGAACTGGTCATCGCGCTCACCGCGCTGCGAGCCGGGCAATACATGCTGGTGAAAGCTTCCATCGCTGGTGCGATTGTCACGAACTCCCTGTTCATGCTGGGCGCGTCGTTTTTCCTCGGCGGAATGCGCTACCACGTGCAGGAGTTCAACCGGATCGGCGCGCGCATGCAGGCGGGCCTCCTCTTCCTGGCTACGGTTGCGCTGTTGGTCCCATCGGCGGTGGCCAAGGTCGATGCGACGGCGGCGCCAGCCTTTATGGGCAAGCTGAGCGTGGGTCTTTCGGTGCTGCTTATTGTTGCCTACGCCTTGGGAATGTTGTTCTCGCTCAAAACGCACCGCGAACTCTTTGCCAGCGTGGAACACGGGGAGCATGGAGAAGCGCCCTGGCCCATCGGTCTGGCCCTGGCCACCCTTGCTGGCGTCACGGTGCTGGTAGCTTTGGTGAGCGAAGTTTTTGTCGAGTCAGTGCAACAGGCGGCGGAGGCATTCGGAATGACGCCCGCTTTCGTCGGTTTCATCATCGTGGCGTTGGTTGGCGGTGCCGCGGAAATGGCCTCGGCATTTTCCGGTGCGCGTAAGAACCGATTGGACCTGAGCGTGGGTATTGCCCTGGGAAGCGCCACCCAGATCGCGCTCTTCGTCGCGCCGGTGCTGGTTCTGGTCAGTTATGGAATGGGCCCGACTCCAATGGATCTGCAATTCTGGCCGGGCGCGGTGCTCATGATATTCATCGCCACAATGACTGCGTCGCTCGTCACCAACAGCGGGCGATCGACCTGGTTTGTCGGGGTGTCGGTGCTGATGGTCTACCTTATCTTCGCGATGACGCTTTATCTTTTGCCGCCTCGATCTCAGTGAGTCCTGGCCATGGTCTGGAAAATCGCCATCGCTTGCTTTCTGGTGGCCGCCACTGTCGGTGTGCATGCTGTCGGTCTCGCCCAGCTGTTAACGTTACTGGTCAAAGCGCACGCTCTGCCGCCAGCGCGCCTCTGGCCCATCACCTGGCTCCTCATTCGCATGGCGTGGGCACTCATCTTGATTCATGCGGTGGAAATTACGGTCTGGGGTTTATTCTATTTTGAGGCGGGATGCCTGCCCACTTTCAGTTCCGCGGTATACTTTTCCGGCGTCACTTATTGCACCATTGGTTACGGCGATCTTTTGTTGCCGAATTCATGGCGAATGCTCGCACCGATCGAGGGTTTGACGGGCATTCTCATGTGCGGCCTTTCGGCCGGTCTCTTTTTCGCCGTAGTCAACAGACTGTTTGGCAAACGTTTCGGAGCGAAAACCTCATAGAAACCAACCCGCTGCACCCATGCCTGAAGACTTCTTTACTCGATCCTCGAGGCGCGTCCTGGAACCGATTGACCGAGTCTCTGAAGTTCTCTTCGGACTAATCATGGTCCTAACTTTTACCGGCTCCCTCAGTGTGGCCGAGGCGGGCCGCGAGAACATCCGCACGATGCTCATTGGTGCGCTGGGATGCAATCTGGCGTGGGGAATCATTGACGGGGTACTATATATGATGGGCTGTCTGGCGGACAGGGGGCGGGGACTGCTCATGTTTCACGCCGTGCGCAAAGCCACCGATCCAAAAAAAGCGCAGCACCTCATCGCTGACGCTCTACCGCCGGTGATCGCGTCCATCTTGGAACCGGCAGAACTCGAAACGATGCACCGACGTTTGCAGCAACTACCCGAGCCGCCCGGGAAAGCACGGCTGGGTAAAGAAGATTGGCTGGGCGCGCTCGGCGTTTTTCTCCTGGTATTTCTGTCCACGTTTCCGGTGGTCATTCCGTTTATTTTCATGCGTAACGCCGGGTTGGCTCTGCGCGTCTCTAATACTGTCGCTATCGTGATGTTGTTTCTGACGGGTTACCTCTTCGGACGCATGACCGGGCGTCACCCGTGGCTGCTGGGTATTTCGATGGTTGTCTTAGGTTTGGTTCTCGTCGGCCTAACCATCGCGCTAGGAGGATGAGAATCATGCGCGCATTAGCTGTCCTTGCGCTCGTCGTGGTCCTTGCGGCCGGCAACGCGCTGGCCGGCACGACGATGAACGCGCCAGATTCCCAAGCGACCAGCACGCCGCCCGCGCTCAGTAAAGAAGTGGACGAGAAAGCCTGGTCCTTCTCGGCTTCGGTCTCCACTTATATCGTGCCTAACGACCAGGAATATGTGCAGCCTACCTTGACCGCGGACCGCGGCTGGCTGCATCTCGAAACTCGCTACGACTACGAGAACCTCGAAACGGGATCAGCGTGGGTCGGCTACAATTTCAGCGGCGGCGAAAAACTGGGGTGGGAATTCACGCCGATGCTGGGGGGCGTATTTGGCAATACGACTGGCATCGCGCCCGGCTACAAGTTTTCGCTTACTTATTGGAAGTTCGAGCTTTCCAGCGAAGGCGAGTTCGTCTTCGACGTAGGCACGTCGGAGGGAAGCTTCTTTTACAGCTGGTCTGAGTTGAGCATTTCACCGGTGGATTGGTTTCGATTTGGTCTCGTGGGCCAGCGAACGCGGGCTTACCAGACCGACGTCGATATCCAGCGCGGATTGCTCGTGGGTTTCTCCTATAGGAAAATAGATTTCACCACTTACGTATTCAATCTCGACCGGGATAAACCGACGTGGGTTTTTTCTGTGGGTGTGAGTTTTTGAGTTATGTCCCTCATCACCATTTTCATCGCGCTTATCTGCCTGCGGCGTAAGACCAAGGTCTGATTGAAACCCATGCGCCCAAGGCATACTCTGTCAGGTTGGAGCTACTAAAGATTCAAGATCGCCGTCATGGAGAAACCTTCTGACTTACAGGTTGTGCGGGATCACGAGTTACGGAGCAAAAGATGGGTGGAGCCGATCGTCGCCTTGCTGATGGCGCTAACAACCATCGGCACGGCCTGGTGTTCGTATCAATCGGCGGCGTGGACGCGCCAAAGCAATCGGCTGATGAATGAATACAACTCGCTGGAACGCCGCGCCGGCGTCCTGACTTTGCAAGGAATGCAGGCGGCAACTATCCACACCGCCATGTTCATGCAACTGCTCGCGGCGCAGCAGGCGGGCGACGAAAAATTAAGGAGCTTTTATGCCGAACGTTTCCCGCCCGATGTGCGGAAGGCTTACGACGCATGGCTGGCGCAAAAGCCGTTTGAAAATCCGAACGCCGACCCCCATCCGTTCGTGCCAAATCTTTATCAGATGCCGGGGACACGCGAAGCGGCCGAAGCCACAACCAATGCTGCACGCAAGATGCAGGACGCGCGCGCTGCCGGCAATGTTTCCGGCCTATACCTCGCAAACACGGTCCTGTTTGCCGCCGTGCTTTTCTTTGCCAACGCTGCGGGAAAGTTTGAACAACGCCGTGTGCGGATGCCCGCTGTCTGCTTCGCCGTGGCGGCCTTCGCGTTCGCCATCGCGCGGACAATGATGCTCCCGCGATGATGTGATGCCCCAAATCCAAGAACCGATTTATGCGAACAATCACTAATAACTATCGGGACGCGCAAGTTTTGAATCTTGGCTCCGGTGCCGAGCGTGGACCGTACCTGGTGACGCAGACCGGCGTTGCGCCGAGCGATCAGGTTCCCAGGACACATATGTTTGTGCTCCGTCCGGACGGACACTGGGTCGACTTCAACGCCTACGCCTGCCAGGGAAAACCCGAAGCGATCGACGAAATCGTTTTTCCAACCATGACGAAAGTGATAGAGACATTCGGTAAATTGCCCGGCCGACCTCAGGTTCTTAATTTACCTGTCGATGAAGGTGGACTGAAAACCTGGATAGCGCGCCAGAAAAGCGGAGATCCCCTGGAAGCAGCCCGGGCATGGGCCGCAGAGTACAAACAGCGTCACCGTGGCGGTGACACGCGGTAACTCCGCTCGGGTTAGCAGCCGGGAGCTTCGTTGCGGACGGCGCCGCGTCCACAGTGTTCAATGTTTTCCCTCGATCATTTCCTTCATGATCTGCCGACCTCTGACCTGCAATGGCCCCTTGCCCGTTCCGGGTAGAAACCACATGCCTTTGTCCTTGCTGCGGCAGTAAATAATATTGACGCCGTCGCTCGTGATCGCGTGATGGAACGTAGAGCCGGAGTTCTCAGTGATGAATCGGAAAAACGTCTCCCGCCACGGATGATCGGCGTCAGGAAAGAGCTCTTGGCCGAGCTTGTTTAGGTCTTCAACGCTAATTGTCCGAATTGATTTCGCGATGGCTTTGCGGCGCTCTGCGGTGAGGCTTTCAAGGTCGAATTTTTCGAATGGCATAAAACGCAACTGGATGGGGTTCGTTAGGAAAATCGATCAAAACTAATTGAATTCAGTGAAACGGCCACAGTTCATTTCGGACGTTCGATGATCTCGCTTTATCTTCGGCAGCTTCGGTGCAGCGGAGCATTGTTCAGTCAGTGGACGTACAAACCAAGCCAAATGAAGCAACGCCTTAAGAGTCATTTCCTAGCAGCGACCTATACTGCTCGCGTTACATCGCCGGCACGCGCGGCAGATCGCCTTCCTGGTCGAACGTCTGGAAGATGGTCACCTTGCCGTGTTTGTGCCCGGCGCTCCCAATCCGCAGTCTGGCTCCGTTTATCTCATGACTGAGGATCGAATCAAGCCGGCTGGAATCCCTCGGCGGCGGCGTTGAAATGTGTGACGCGCTTGGGTGCTGGTTCAAGCGCGCTGCTGCGGGAGATTGACGGTCTAGATACGGATACGACCAAAGTCCAATAGCTTTTGGCCGGACACTCGCCATAGTGTTTGACCTGCAACTGCTGGCCCTTGCTCAAAACCGCTTGATTGACGATGGAACTAAAGGACTGACCCG
>QHOJ01000198.1:382-6562 GCA_003218735.1 Verrucomicrobiota bacterium | reverse complement strand
CGAGAATCACCTGCGTGTTTTCAATCGCGTAATC
This sequence comes from Verrucomicrobiota bacterium, assembly GCA_003218735.1. Classification (GTDB taxonomy): domain Bacteria; phylum Verrucomicrobiota; class Verrucomicrobiia; order Chthoniobacterales; family UBA10450; genus Udaeobacter. Next base: position 6,528 of record QHOJ01000198.1, on the reverse strand, counting down.
AAAATCATCCTGTCGCATCATGTTTGCACTAAATTAGCGTTGTGAAGTGAACATTTCAAAAACGAACGCCACCGCATCAGAATGAGAAATGACAAATGTCGAATGACGAAACAATGACGAAGCTCGAATGACGAAGAAATGTTCGGCCGAAATCGGCACGCTCCTTTTCGTGTTTGGTCATTCTCTTTCATTGCTTCGGGTTTCGACATTCGCGCTTCGTCATTCGCCTTCAACTGATTTCCGGAACGCGGATACACGCCGCCAAATGTTTTTCTCCCCAAGCTCCAAATCTTCGACTTCGAGAAATGGAGTCGACACAGTCTATCGGATTTCGGATCGCCTGCTTACGGCTGATTACTATGCGATTCCGCCTGTGGAAATAGCGCCAGATATTCTCCGTAACCTTCTTCCTTTAATTTCCCCACCGGGATAAAACGCAGCGCAGCCGAATTGACGCAGTATCGTTCACCGGTCGGCGCGGGGCCATCCTCGAAAATATGACCAAGATGCGAATTGCTTTTGCTTGATCGCACCTCCGTCCGCTCCATTCCGTAGGAAGAATCCCTTTTTTCCACAACGCGGTCTTTGGAAATCGGCTTCGTGAAACTGGGCCAGCCTGTGCCGCTGTCGAACTTATCGAGCGAGCTGAAAAGCGGCTCGCCAGAGATGATATCGACATAGATTCCGGCCTTGTGATTATCCCAGTAGGCATTTTGAAACGGAGTTTCGGTGCCGCATTCTCGCGTCACGCGATATTGATCTTTGGTAAGCTTGGTCCGGAGCTCGGCCTCGGTGGGAATTGCTTTGGTGGGATTCATCTTCTCACTTTCTTTTTTCTGTTCTTGAGCGTAGCCGAACAAGATCGAGCCGACAACTACAGCGATCGCGCCGCTCAAACCGATCCATAGTGTCTTACGCGATCCATGTTTGTGTGTTATTCGTGTGGTGTTCATCTTTAAACCTTCGCTGTTTAAACTTAGACCGATCGTCGCGCTTGGCTGTTCAGATGTTCGCGAAAAACTCCTCCGCCAGATGGGCAGACGCGAGATCGATCTCCTTTAATTGGATTCGTAAGCAATCCGAAAAATGGTCGGGCACAACTTCCTTCAAGGCGATTGTCCATGTTGTGCATTTTTCCTGGGCGTAATCGCAACGTAGTGCTAGTTGATATCCTGCCGCCCGGCTTCGGGCACGCGAATGTACCGACGGAACACAAGCAATCCAATCGGCGCAATCGATGCCGCCAGAGCAAAGATGAGCCACATTATCCCGGAACGCCGCGGACCGTGTTCGGGACAAAACGCAGCTAACAACCAGCCGCCGGTCCCGACGAGCAATTTGCCGAGAAGAAACGGAATATAGGAAAGCGCGCCATAGGACGCCTCCTGACCTTTTGGAGCAATCGCGGCAGCGTACTCATAGACTCGCGGTGAGTAGAACGCTTCGCCGAGGGAGAAGATGGCGATATAGATCGCAGTCATGACGTAGTAGGGATGAATGCCACCTTTGACTCCCAGATAGCTGTGGCCGAGCCATTGCCCGATCGTGCCGTTCGCAGAACCTTGGAACCACTCTGTAGGCAAAGCCATGACGAACACCGAAGCCGCGCAGATCGCTCCACCGACTACGACCATTCGATAGGCCGAGAACTGTTGCGTCAGCGCGCCGACAATTGGCACCAGCAAAATGATCAGAAGATAATTGATGGCGGAGAGCTGACCGATGGGAGCGCCGTCCCCCAATTCGCGAATGCCAAACTTGGGGAACACGTAATCCATTTGCAGAAAAATGAGCTTCAGAAATCCAATCAAGAGAAGAAAAACAAGGAGCCGATAAAACATGGACTGACTGAGCAGCCGCCGAAATAGCCGGACGGTATCGTGAGAACTGTCACGGACAGTTAACCAGATACGCTCCCAGAACGCGCCGGTGGCGTATCTCACCGGCTCAGCATCGAACTTAACCCCTTCGTCTGTCGCTTCAGCTCCTCTGCGCAGAAAATAAATGACCGGAAAAAGAAGTATCTCGAAACCGAGGCTCACCAGGAAGAGCGCCCGGTACGTAGTTATCTGTGATCCAAAGAGATCTAGATGGCCATGTTCGCCTAAGGATTGCCGGACGTAGTCGAAGATGCGTGCAGCAATCAGGTAGCCAATGTTCATGACCATGTAGATGATCGAGAACGAGATCGAGCGTTGTCGCGTAGTCGAATACCGCCGCGCGGCGGCGATCAGCACTGGCGTGCCGAGCGCCTCCCCGATGACCAAAGGAAACAAGCCACCGGCCAGCGCCAGCCATTTTATTGTCGTGAAGACCATGACGGCGCGCGCCACCAGGCAAACACTCACGCCAAGAAAAAAAGTTCGGCGAAGGCCGACGGCGTCCGTAACCGAGCCAGCTAATAGCGTGAATACCGTCATCGCCGGTGCCCAAACCCACCCGACCAAAGCCCCTGCTGATTGATCGTTGAACCCTAGATCTGACGAAAGCCATAAAATCAGCGTCTTATTGGTGATTGAGTAGGCCGAGATGATTAGTAGCTTTATCAGGAAGGTGAGCCACAACTCGCGCTGAGCTCCCTTGAGGACGGTAAATTTTGCGAGAAAGCCGCTTAGTCCTGTCGCTACGACTGGAGGGACGTTCTCTTCCGGCGTAAACGTCTCTTTAATTACTTCTCCCACGGTTTTGAACTTCAGCTACAGCATCTTCGCAATAAATTCGCGCCCGTCGAATGCCGCGAAATCGTCGATTTTTTCGCCAGTGCCAACAAAGCGGGTTGGAATCCCCAACTGATCTTGAATGGCAACAATGATTCCGCCTTTGCCGCTGCCGTCGAGTTTGGTGACGATAAGACCAGTGAGGCCGATTGCGCTTTTGAATTCGCGCGCCTGGTTAAGAGCATTGCTCCCAGTGGTTGCGTCGACCACCAACAGCGTCTCATGCGGCGCGCTTGAATCATGTTTGCCAAGCGTGCGCTTCACTTTTTGCAGCTCGGCCATGAGATTGGTTTTTGTGTGTTGCCGCCCGGCCGTGTCGCATAGAAGAAAGTCGATCTGTCGCTTCACAGCTGCCTGATACGCTTCGTAACAAAGCGCCGCCGGATCAGCATTGTACTCGCTTCGAATCATTTCAACGCCGAGCCGTTCGGCCCAAATGCCGAGCTGTTCGATCGCAGCGGCCCGAAAAGTGTCGGCTGCCGCCAGCAAAACAGTATGTCGATCCATTCGGCTGGCGCTCAGGACAGGTCCTTGCTGAAGATAACGAGCGAGTTTCGCCGTTGACGTTGTCTTCCCGGTTCCGTTTACGCCCACGAGCAAAATCACTTTTGGTTTGCCGGGCTCCGGAGTGATCGGCGGAGAATTGGCCGGCAGAATCCTGGCGATTTCTTCGCGCACGACTTTTACAACGTTGTTGATACCCATGAGCGACCACGCTTCACGCTCTTGCAGCGTCTTAATGATTTGCGTTGTCATCGCCACGCCGAGATCCGCGCGGATGAGTGATTCTTCCAGCTCATCCCAGTCAATCGGTTTGTTCGCGAATGTTTGAACGAGGGTTTCGAGAAAGTTCATTTTTGTCACGTCGAGCGGAGTCGAGACATCTCTTATTATTTCAAAAGCATGTGATTGGAATCCATGGTTCTAATGCCGAGAGATTCCGCGACTTCGCTCGGAATGACAAACAGCTGTAGCCGGTTTGCTGTGCGAAGCGCCGCCCGGAGCCGCGTCGCGCCATAGGGCGACGGAAGATCGCTACCGCTATTTCGCGGCGTCCGAATTTTGTTTTGCGACGGCCTCCCGCAGCGGACGCGTCAAATCGTTCTTCACCCGATCGAGAATTCCGTTGACAAAACGGCCGGATTCCCCGCCCCCGAAAGTTTTCGCCAGCTCGATGGCTTCATTGATCGAGACGACCGGCGGAATATCGTCGCGATAAAGCATTTCATAAATCGCGAGTCGCAGGACATTGCGATCGACCGCTGAGATGCGATGGAATTCGTAGTTCTCGCAGTAACGCCGAATGCGTTCGTCAATTTCCGGCAGATGCGCGACCATTCCCTCGATCAGGGGTTGCGCGAAATCGCGGACACGAAGCGTCGCCGGGCAAAATTCCCAGAAATCGTCGAGGCGTTCCGGCCCGTGGCCGTGTTGCAGATCGCGCCAGAAATGATACTGAATCGCGGCTTCGCGCGCCCTTCGCCGTTTGCCCATAAAAATTATTTCCAGCGAAGTCTCGACATCACATCGGCGATTTTTACCGCGGCGCGCGCGGCTTCGGTCCCGCGGTTAATCTCATTTTCGAGGCAGCGTTCGCGCGCCTGAGTTTCGTTGTCGAAACTAAGAACGGCGTTGATTACCGGAACGCCATGATCAATCGCGATGCGTTGCAGCGCATCCGTGACCGAGCGGCTGAGATTTTGCGCGTGGTCGGTCTTTCCTTTCAAAATGACGCCACAAGCGATTACGGCATCCGCCTTCTCCTGCAGCGCCAGTTCGCGTACAACGACTGGAATTTCGAATGCCCCCGGCACTCGCTGGACCGAAACACTCGCGTTCGGCGCGAGAGCACGCAATTCTTCGGTGGCATGATCAACGAGGCCCTCCACGTAAGGCGCATTAAATTGACTGGCCACGATGATGAACGTGCGCTGCTTGTCACTGGCGCGAGGACGGGTCGGGGCGATTTTCGGCATTCAAACTTTAGATTCGCGCGTCTGATTCGTCGGCTATCGGTGGCTCCTTGTCGATCTTGTAACAAGCCGAAATCTGCAACCCGAAATCACAGCAAGTGCCCCATCTTAGTTCGCTTCGTCTCGAGGTATTTCGCATTGTGCGGATTGGCTTCGCTGCGAATCGGTACCTGTTCGATCATTTCAAGGCCGTAACCCTCGAGCCCAACAACTTTCTTGGGATTATTTGTCAAAAAACGAAACTGGCGGACACCAAGATCGACAAGTATTTGCGCGCCGGTCCCATAATCGCGCAAGTCGCTTGGGTAGCCGAGCCTGGTGTTTGCCTCCACCGTATCGAGGCCTTCCTCCTGTAATTTGTAAGCGTGAATTTTTGCCGCCAACCCAATTCCGCGTCCTTCCTGGCGCATGTAAACCAAAACCCCGTTGCCTTCCTCTTGGATTTGGCGGAGCGCCGCGTGCAATTGATTTCCGCAATCGCATCGGCGTGAGCCGAAAACGTCTCCAGTGAGACATTGGCTGTGCACGCGCACCAGCGTCGGTTTGTTCTTGTCGATTTTCCCTTTCACAAGGGCGAGGTGATGGCTGTCGTCGAGCTTCGCCCGGTACAAATGCAAATCGAAATCGCCGTAATCCGTGGGCATTTTTACGATCTGTTCCAACTCCACCAGCTTCTCGCGGACGCGTCGATGCGCGATCAAACTTTGGATCGTGCAAATGCGCAGACCGTGCTTTTTGCGAAACTCCACTAGCTCCGCCAAGCGGGCCATTGTGCCGTCATCGTGCAAAATCTCGCAAAGCACGCCCGCCGGTTGCAGGCCGGCCAACTGCGCAAGATCGATCGCCGCCTCGGTATGTCCGGCGCGTCGCAACACGCCGCCATCCTTTGCGCGCAACGGGAAAACATGTCCCGGCTGCACGAGATCATCGGGCGATGATTTCGGATTTGCGACCGCCAGGATAGTGGTCGCACGATCAAACGCACTGATACCGGTCGTGACGCCGCGCGCCGCATCAACCGAAACCGTAAAATCGGTGCGATACATCTCGCGATTCTGCGCCACCATTCGTTGCAGGCCGAGTTGTTCGGCGCGCTCATTTGAAATGGGCACACAAATCAAGCCTCGGCCGTGCGTCGCCATGAAATTGATCGCATCGGGTGTCGCTTTTTCAGCGGCCATGACCAGATCACCTTCGTTTTCGCGATCGGCATCGTCGGTTACGATGACCATGCGCCCCTTTGCGACGTCGCTCACCACATCGTCAATCGTATCGAACTCAAATGTCTCCGCTGCCTTTGCAATCATCGGAAGGTATATTTACCGGCGCTGCTGCTCTCGGCAACTCTTGCTCGTAATCGAGATCAACTCACTCGAGCACGAACACCATCACAAGCACAGGCGCGACAATCACTTTGCGCTAGTTGCCACGATCGTTTCCGGACGATACATGTCGT
>QHOJ01000198.1:0-352 GCA_003218735.1 Verrucomicrobiota bacterium | reverse complement strand
TTTCCGCGGTTCGTGCTCGAAGCCGGCGATGAAATGAACCGCATCATCGCGCACTTTGTTCGTCGCAATTTTTGGCTCGAAATAAAATGTGCGAAAGCTGCTGTTGCGGCTGCCGACCGCGTAAAGTTTAGGATCGAGATAAAAAACGCGCTTGCTCGCAAGATCGACAATTCGCAAATCGGGATAACCGGAACGCATCACGCGCCCCTGCGCCGTGCGCGGGAAATCGCAATTCAATCCTAGTGTCGCATTGAGTAGCTCGCGCAACATATCCTCAAAATGACCGCTCACTTCGTTGATGCGCACGATGTTTTTAATCGCGCTATCTGGCGCGTTCAACCGCTTCACCGTT
>QHOJ01000197.1 GCA_003218735.1 Verrucomicrobiota bacterium | reverse complement strand
TGTCCTTGATCGGATCGCAGACAAATGGACCGCGCTGATCATTCAGGTGCTGGCTCATGGCACCAAACGTTATGCCGTGCTTCAGCGTGAGATCGGTGGCATTTCGCAAAAGATGTTAACGCAAACGCTGCGCAGCCTCGAACGCGATGGTCTGGTACAACGCAAAGTGCATCCGGTCGTGCCGCCAAAAGTGGAATACTCTCTCACAAGGTTGGGACGAACCCTGATCGAGCCGCTACACGCGCTTTGTCGCTGGTCGGAGAAGCATTTGGCGGAACTCCAAGCAAATCGCGCGCGAGCAAAAGCGAACGTTCAGAGTTAGGTTGATATCTTTCGAGGGCTCGATGACTCGGCCACGAGTTCTCAATCCTTCGATCCATTTGCGTGCGGAATACTACGAACGCAAGGAGCAATTACAGTGCTGGGAGAGCGCGTTTCCTTGTTATATCGGTGGACAGGTTCCGGCCAAGGCTCAGGCGACCCAGTCACACGAGACAAAGAGATCAAAATTGTCGACCAGCTCGGCGAAGAAACAGAGGACGTCGCGCAGGCCCTCAGCTCGTCCTTGAAAAACCGAGCGATATGGGCCCGCACCTTATCGGTCAGTCGAAGTTTCTTCCTACCCGCGTCGCTGTTGTAATCAGCCTTAAGTCGTCCACTTGGCTTCTCTGGATCGGAGCCTAAGAAATGGAGGATGGAGCGTCGCAATTCGGTGGGATTTCGCTCCAGATCATCAAAGAAATAAGTGCGAAACCGGTCTGGACGAACATAGCGTTTCCATCGCGCGACGATCTTGCTCGGATGGGAGAGCGAGAGCACCCCTGGGTTCAGCAAATTCTGAATCACTTCCTCGATATCAGTCACGTCAAACGGGCTGATCATCCCGAGACGTACCCCCATGGATAACTGCGACCAAGCTCGGTCAACGGGATCACGTGCCAGAAAGATTACCTTTAAGTTTGGGAAGTAACTGACGATTCGCTCAATGATCTCATCGTTCAGCATGGAATAGGTAGGCGAAATGTCACCAGAGAGAAGCGACCCCTTCGGCTCGAACAACCGCGCATAATTCTCAAGGTCGATATGCGATTGGCCACTGAGACTTCTTATACCCTCCATGAAGCAAAGATCGCGCTCGTCCCGAGGACGCGGCGGAGCCGCTTTAGTCCTGCTCAATTTATCAAAATAATGCAGTTCTTTTATAGGAGGCATCCAGAAATCGGGATGCGACCCTAGTTGTTGGTAAAGCCAAGAGGTTCCGCCTTTCTGAGCCCCGACGCACAAGAAATCGGGCCGAGCATCGCAGGCAGGACAGCGATTGTTTCCTTCATCGTGCCCGTTGCCAACGCGAGCTTTGAATGGCCAAGCCCAACTCATCTTCGGATTATTCTTTCTCTTGTCCCCAAAAAGCAAGAACGGGATGCTTTCTGCCCCGTCAGAATTGTTTTGCATCGCAGGGCGGTATTGGCCTATTCTGAAATCCTTCCGGCGTGGCACGATCGACGCGATCCTGAATCAGAAGAGCGCCGAGATTTTTTTTATCCCGCCCGACGCGACCGTCTTTGACGCGATCGAAATGATGGACAATAAAAATGTCGGCGCACTGCTGGTGATGGAAGGGGATCGCTTGGTCGGAATGATTTCCGAACGCGACTACACCCGCAAAGTTATGCTGCGCGGTAAGCGTTCTCGGGAAACAAAAGTCGCCGAGATCATGTCAACCAATTTGACCGTCGCGCATCCGCACGAGCCGGTCGAAAAATGCCTGCGCCTTATGACCGAGAAGCGTTTCCGCCATTTGCCCGTCCTCGAAGGTGATAAGGTGCGCGGTGTCATCTCAATTGGCGACTTGGTGGAATGGGTGATTTCGTGCCAAAGCGCCACCATCGCACACTTGGAAAGTTACATCCACGGCGGATACACGGGGTAATTTTGTAGCGGCAGGCGTGGCGCCTGCGGTTCCAAGACAAGCAGCCAGCACGGCTGCCATTACAGATTCCAAACCGTTTTCCCGCCCACAATCGTCCGTACCGCTCGGCCTTTCATTTTCCAGCCATCGAAGGGCGAATTACGCGACGCCGATTCCAACCTGTCGATCTTGACCGTCCACTTTAAATCCGGATCAATCAGGGTCACATCCGCTGGTGCGCCGATCGATAACGTGCCGGCATTAATCTTCAATAAACGCGCGGGCTCGACCGTGTACATCTCGATCAAACGCGCGATGTCGATCTTGCGATGCTTGTGCACGAGCAGATCAAGAAATAAACCGAGTTCAGTTTCCAGTCCGATGATCCCAAACGGCGCGGCGTCAAACTCCACTTCCTTTTCAAAATCCGCATGCGGCGCGTGATCGGACGCCAGGATTGACAATGTCCCGTCGGCGATTCCTTCGAGCAACGCATCCACATCAGCCTGCGCGCGCAGCGGCGGATTCATCTTATAGTTGGTGTCGAAATTCTGGATCGCCTCATCGGTCAGCTGGACGTGATGTGTACAAACTTCAGCAGTGATCTTCACGCCGCGCGATCGCGCTTCGCGAAGCAACCGCACACTTCCCGCCGTGGTCACATGCTGGCAATGAATCTGGTGGCCGCAAAGGTCCGCGAGCAAAATGTTGCGCATCACGATTGCTTCCTCGCCCGCGGCAGGCCAGCCCGGCAAACCGAGCAGCGTGCTCCAATAACCCTCATGCACGACGCCGTTGCCGACGAGATTGTAATCCTGGCAGTGATCAAGGATTGGCACGCCTACCATACGCGCGTACTCAACTGCGCGCCGCATCAGCTCGTTGTTTTGAATGCAATGACCATCGTCTGTAATCGCGACCACGCCTGCCTGCGCGAGGGATCCGATCGGCCCCAATTCTTCGCCTGAAATGTTCTTTGAAATCGCACCGGTTGGCAAAACATTCACGCAGGCCGAAGCAGCCGCGCGCTCTTTGATCCACGCGATTGTGCTCGGCGTATCCGCGACTGGCGAGGTGTTGGGCATGCAAACAATTGTTGTAAATCCGCCGGCCGCAGCAGCGCGCGCGCCCGACTCAATCGTTTCCTTGTGACCGAAGCCGGGCTCTCGCAGATGCACGTGCATGTCGATCAAGCCGGGCGCGACGATTAATCGACTCGCGTCGATCTCTTCAATTGCGGATTGCGGATCGCGGATTGCGGATTTCTCCGCGATTCGTCCATCGACAATCACAAGATCGGCAAGTTTATCTCGGCGATTCGCCGGATCGATCACACGACCGTTGCGGATGATGGTCGCGCTCACGTGGTAGCGATCCCTCCGCAAAGGTAAAGAACGGCCATACGGACGGCGAGGCCATTGGTGACTTGGTCGAGAATGACACTCTGCAATCCATCTGCCACTTCGCTGTCGATTTCGACGCCGCGATTGATCGGACCGGGATGCATGATCAGACAATCCGGTTTCAAAAGCTTCGCGCGCTCTTTCGTCAGGCCGAAGAACCGAGTGTACTCATCGATTCCGGGAAAATATTCCTCGCGCTGGCGTTCGTGCTGAATCCGCAAGAGATTCACGACATCGGCATTTGGAAGTACATCGTCGATCTTGTGCGAAACTTCGACACCGAGTTTTTCGAACTCGCGCGGCACCAGCGTGCTCGGTCCGACCAGCGTGACGCGCGCGCCCAGCTTGACCAAACCGAAAATGTTCGAGCGCGCGACGCGACTAAACAAAATATCGCCGATGATCACGACATGCAGTCCGGCGATTTTTCCCCTCTTCTCGCGGATCGTGTAAAGATCGAGAAGCGCTTGAGTGGGATGCTCGTGCGCGCCATCGCCCGCATTAATCACACTCGCTTTGAGCCGATTGCCCAAAAACTGCGGCGCGCCGGCGGAACTGTGACGCAGCACGAGAACATCGGCATGCAATGCCTCAAGATTTCGCGCGGTGTCCTTGAGCGTCTCGCCTTTTGTCAGGCTGGAAGTTGTTGCCGAGATATTGATCACGTCCGCGCTTAACCGGAATGCCGCCAGTTCAAATGACGTTCGTGTGCGCGTGCTCGGCTCGACGAAAAAGTTTACCAGCGTTTTCCCGCGTAGGGCCGGAACTTTCTTAATTTCCCGAGTCCCGACTTGTTTGAATGCGTCGGTGGTTTCGAGAATGAAATTGATTTCTTCGGCCGACAATTCGCGCAGGCCAAGCAGATCTTTGCGGCTCCAGCGTGTCGTCATAAAATTGGCGTTTGCGTTTTCATTCTTTGATAAGCCAAACGCCGTCCGGCTCGTTGCTGCTGCCGATCCGCACCCGCACTTTTTCATTCGCTGCCGTCGGCAAATTTTTTCCGACGTAATCAGCGCGAATTGGCAGTTCCCGATGCCCACGATCGATCAGCGCGGCGAGTTGAATCCGGGCAGGCCGCCCAAACGAATTGATCGCGTCCATCGCTGCGCGCGCGGTGCGCCCAGTATAGAGAACGTCATCGACAATGATGACTGTGCGCTCTTCCAGCGGCACTGGAAGTTTTGACGCGCGGACAACGGGCAGTTCCGGGCGCGTCCCGACGTCGTCACGATGCATCGCCACGTCGATGATTCCAGTGTCGATGTCGATCTTTTCAATCCCGCGGATAAATTCCGCGATCCGCTTCGCGATCTCTACGCCACGTGAAGGAATCCCTGCCAGTACGATCTGGGCGAGCTGCGGATCGCGCTCGATTATTTCATGGGCGATTCGCTGTAGCGCGCGACGAATCCCGTCCGCGTCCATGATTGGGACGCCGGGAGATGAACTTTGTTTTTCGTTCTTCATGCGTTTCCTTGGCGACCTCGCGGGATCGCTTTAAAGGACCCGGTTATGGATCAGCTGCTCATTTTAGCTCGGTTTTAGCTTCGCGCATCCGTTTTTCGCGCCAATTAGACCGATGTTTCACGATCCAATCCAGCAGCGCTTTCTCAAAGCCGATGTCTTTACCAGCCTTTTCGCTCTCGATCCACTTGTGCTTCAAGATTTCTGCGCGCTCTGCAAGAAACTCCTTGTAGAGGACAGAATTTTTAACGAATTGAGATCGATCTTCCTGCGACGGGGGCATCTCTCGACTCTCTTTCATAAAATTTCGAATCAGTCAACAAAATCGAATCACCAGGAATTCGACGACGCAAGCGCACAATTTATTTAGGACAGTTTCGCGGCCGCGCCCGAGCTGATGCTAAGACAAAGCCTTGCGAAGGTTTTCTGCGATTCTTCTGAACTCAGCCGCGACAGGTGATTGCCGATCTTCGCCTGCAATGGGCATCCCGCGATCGCCCGCTTCGCGCGTGGCGATGTCGATGGGGATTTGGCCAAGCAGCGGAACGCGGAGGCGCTTCGCTTCGCGTTCGCCGCCGCCGCTTCCGAAAATATCGTAACGCTTCCCGTCAGATGGAGAGATGAAGTAACTCATGTTCTCAATGAGGCCAAGGACCGGCACGTTGACCTTGTCGAACATGGTGGCGGCTTTGCGCGCATCTATCAGCGCAACTTCCTGAGGGGTAGTTACGATGATCGCTCCCGAAAGCGCGACCGTTTGCACGATCGTGAGCTGGATGTCGCCGGTCCCAGGCGGAAGATCGAGAACCAGATAATCGAGTTCGCCCCATTCGACCTGCCGCAGGAATTGCTGGGTGTAACGTGTAACCATCGGCCCACGCAAAATCGCCGGCGAAGTGTCGTCGAGAAGAAATCCCATCGACATCAGGTGCAATCCGTATTGTTCGATTGGAACGATTTTGTTTTCTTCCGTTGCCATGGGCCGTTCCCGCGTGCCGAACATGAGCGAAATGCTCGGGCCATAGATGTCGCAGTCACACAAGCCTACGCGCACTTTCGTCTGCTCAAGCGCGAGGGCGAGATTCGCTGCCACAGTCGATTTGCCGACGCCGCCCTTGCCACTCGCCACCGCGATCGCGTGCTTGATTCCCGGAATGCGTGCCGCACCCACGCCAGCCCCGGTGCCAGCGGGTGGCGCATGAATGTCGATCAAAACTTTCGCGTTTCGAACTCCATCAATCGTCCGCAACACTTTTTCGGCGTCACTTTTGATCGCAGCCGGAATATTGGGATCGTTCGTGGCGATCGCGAGCTGCACTTTGACTTCGCCGTTATCGATGTTGACTGACTTGACCAAGCCGAACGAAACAATGTCTCGTGTGAAACCGGGATACTTAACCGACTTGAGCGCGTCGCGAACTTGTTCTTCTGAAACAGACATCGTAACGCAAATTTACGCGCGGCTTGAGCGGAGTAAAACAGGCCAAGAATTCCATATAATGTGGGCTTGACCTTCAGCCTCTGCGAGACAGGATCGGTGGCATGAAAACACAATTCTCTATCCGTATTATTTTTGCAGGCGTTTTACTCCTGTTAGTGAATGGGTGCGCTACTTCTCCACAGACTGGAGGAGGGCCGCTGGTCGGTGTTTGGACAAACTCGCTTGGCACTGTCTGGACGATCAAGGCTGACAACACCTTCGATGTCGTCAATCCCAAACGCCACATTTGGGGCAATCTTACAATGACCGGCGATACTGTCACAATCCAGGAAACGGGCGGCAAAGCCGCAAAAGGCTGCAAAGGTCCGGGCGTTTACAAGTTTAGAAGGACCAGCGGAGGCGGTCTCGCGTTCACGTTGGTTAACGATGGTTGCAAGGAGCGGATCAAAAACGTGACGCTCGCCTGGCATCGAAAGTAAACTCGAGCCGATTGAAGCATAACTGAGGCTAAATCGTCGTCGTTTCCGAGAGCGCGCATCGGTCAGATGCGATCTTTAAGGTCCGTCTTTCCTCCGCTGCGCGCGCAATGGACGCAGCAGAAGATTTCTCCGCCCTGCTCCACACCGTGCCCGACAACCCGGCAGTGGCAGTGCGGACAAACCGGCGCGAGCGCATGGATCGCGCACTCGAAACTATCGAAGGTGTGATGCTTGCCGGCCACAATCACTTCGAACGCCTTGTCATACTCATTTTCACAAACTTCGCATGTAGCCATACTTAACAATGTTTCGGGCGCCGCAGTCTTCGCGGCGGTGTCCGATTATCGAGGCGTTCCTGACTGCGCCATTTCTCGTCCATTCGCCCCCGTCAGATCCCACGCCGGATCGGGAAAGTAGAGATCGCCCTGGAAAGTGATAATTTGCATCGGAGGTTGGTCATGGAAATACCGAAACGACTCATTGATTGTCTCAACGAAAACAAGGTCAGCTACGAGATTTTGCATCATCCGGAAGCCATTACCGCGCAACGGATCGCCCAAGCCGAGCACGTGAAAGCTCGGCATCATGCGAAGGTCGTCATGATAAAATCCGGAGGCGAGCATTTAATGGCAGCGCTTCCGGCAGACCATCAGATCGATCTTGAAAAGTTTGCGAAAGCCATCGGCAAACCCGCCGTGTTGGGCGCAGAAGCAGAGTTCAAGCCGTTATTCTCAGATTGCGCTGTCGGAGCGATGCCGCCCTTTGGGAATCTTTACGGTCTGCCGACCTGCGTGGACAAGCGTTTGGCGGAGTAAGACTACATCGTTTTCGAGGCGGCACACACACAGACGCCATCAAAATGAGCTATCGTGATTACGAGAAGATCGTGAAGCCGCGGGTCGAGGACCTGGCGGTTAAGATTCAGCCGATGAAAGGGGCCTGAGATTGCGCATCGTATGTAGCTTGATTCTGTGGCTCTTCTGTGCCACGGCGGTTACTGCGGAAAAGGTTTGCCTCATCAAAATCGATGGCGCGATTGGCCCGGCAACAGCCAGTTACATTTCGCGCAGTATCGATGAAGCGCGGACGCAGAACGCGCAATGTCTGGTGATCCAACTTAATACGCCGGGTGGTTTGCTCGATTCGACGCAGATAATCGTGCAAAGCTTTCTCGGCTCCACAGTGCCTGTGGTGGTGTATGTCTCCCCGACGGGGGCAACTGCAACCAGTGCCGGTTGCTTTATTACTGTTGCCGCGAGCGTAGCCGCGATGGCGCCCGCCACGACCATCGGCGCGGCGCACCCGGTGACAATCGGCGGTATTCCGAGTGGCGGAGAGGAGAAGACCAACGACACCATGAAACAGAAGCTTGAGAATTTTTCCGTCAGCTACATCGAGGCGATCGCGGGCAGGCGGCAGCGCAACGTCGAGTGGGCCAAATCTGCCGTGAAGGAGAGCGCGTCAATCAGCGCTGAGAAAGCGCTTCAGTTAAAAGTTGTCGATCTGATCGCCGCCGATCTGCCGGACTTACTAAAGCAATTGAATGGACGCACCGTGGACGGCAAGACTCTCAAGACTGCGGGCGCAAAGGTCGCGGAGATCAAGATGTCGCCCTCGGAACGCGTTTTCCAAAAGCTCTGGCGGCCGGAGGTGATGTTCGTTCTCATGCTCATCGCCATTTACGGAATCATCGGCGAACTGACCACGCCCGGCGCGATTCTTCCCGGTGTGGTCGGCGCGATTGCGTTGGTTCTCGCGCTCTATCTAGCGGCCATCCTACCGGTGAACGTGACCGGACTTGCCTTGATCGCGCTTGCTCTCATGCTTTTCATCTTTGATGTCTATGCGCCTACGCACGGTGTCCTGACGGTGGGCGGAGTGATTTCGTTTCTGATCGGCTCGCTCATGCTGTTCAACCGCGCTGATCCCCTCTTTCGCTTGTCTCTGAATTATATCATTCCCGCGACGCTCATTACGGCGGCTTTCTTTGTCTTCGTTATCGGAAAGGGTTTGCGCGCGCAGCTCATGCCGATGAAGGCTGGAGCGGAAACGATGATCGGAAAAACCGTAGCCGCATTGACGCCAATCGATTTGCGCGGCGGCAGAATTTTTATCGAAGGCGAATATTGGAACGCGGTCAGCGACACGCCCATTGAAAAAGATCAAGCGGTGGAGATCGCCGCAGTCCAAGGGTTAACCCTAAAAGTAAAAGCAAAAGGAAAGTAAAGCTATGTCATTACTCGAAGCACTGCCGAAATTAATCAGTTGGGCCATACCGCTCATCATTTTAGCCATTATCATCCTGCCGCAGGCGATCCGCATCCTGCGCGAATACGAACGAGGCGTGATCTTCCGGCTCGGAAAATTACTCGGCGCAAAAGGACCGGGGCTGATTTTTCTGATCCCGATCGTCGATCGCATGGTGCGAATGGATTTGCGCGTCGTGACCATCAGCGTCGAACGGCAGGAGGTGATGACGCGTGACAACGTGCCGGTGACGGTGGATGCGGTCGTTTATTTCCGCGTGGTCGATCCGCAAGCCGCGGTGGTGAAAGTGGAGAACTTTCTCAAAGCGACCTCGCTGATGTCGCAGACGACGCTGCGCAGCGTACTCGGCCAGGCCCCCTTGGACGACCTGCTTTCGCAACGTGAGACGATCAACCAGAAATTGCAGGAGATCATCGACCGGCAAACCGAACCATGGGGCGTGAAAGTCACGGCGGTCGAGGTGAAGGATGTGGCATTGCCCGACACCATGAAGCGCGCAATGGCGAAGCAAGCCGAAGCCGAGCGCGAACGTCGCGCCAAGATCGTCAACGCCGAGGGCGAATTTCAAGCCGCCGAAAAAATGGTGCAGGCCGCCGCGATGATGAGCAAGGAACCGATTGCACTGCAACTGCGCTTCCTGCAAACCATGCGCGAGATCTCCAGCGAGCACAACACGACGACGTTTCTTCCAGTTCCGATCGACCTTTTCGCGCCATTTACCAAAAAGACCGAGCCACCCAGGTCGTAGGACTGAAGATCGACATCTGTGAACCATCGAGTGGAGGTCCACGAGCGACTGATTTCGTTTCTTGAATTGCCCGCCTCGTATCCGCACGGGCCGCCAGAAATTCACTCGATCCAAACGCACATCTCCTGGGTGTTTATTGCGCGGCCTTTCGTCTTCAAAGTGAAGAAGGCGGTGAATTTCGGATTTCTTGATTTCAGCTCTCTGGAAAAGCGCCATCATTTTTGCCAGCGCGAAGTTGAGCTGAATCGCAGGCTTTGCCCGGAAGTGTATTTGGGAGTGGTCCCAATTTACCGGACCGGTTCCGATTTTTCATTCAAAGCC
>QHOJ01000196.1:543-16192 GCA_003218735.1 Verrucomicrobiota bacterium | reverse complement strand
ACGAGACAAGTTCATCGCCGCAATCCTTTTTGTCATGTCGAGCGGAGTCGCTTGCCACGCCGTAGCTTTATGGCGAAGGCGGGAGACATCTCTTATTGCTATCTATTGCACAGTAGGAGATTCCTCGACTCCGCTCGGAATGACAAAGAGGCAAGCCAGAGGCATGCGCTACCTCAACTTACGCTCCAAAATTTCACCGGCTAACTGCGGGTTGGCTTTTCCCTTGGAAAGCTTCATCACCTGTCCTTTGAGGAAATTGAGCGACGCAGCGTTGCCCGCCTTGAAATCGGCAGCCGGCTTTGGGTTGGATGCGATGACCTGATCGCAGAATGCCTCGATTGCACTAGCGTCGCTCAATTGCTCAATCCCTTTTTCCCGGACGATATCGCCCGCTCGTTTGCCGCTCGCGAACATCTCCGCGAAAACTTCCTTACCTTGTTTGCTGCTGATTTTTCCGCTGTCGATTAGATTGACCAGCTCGTCGAGCGCTTCCGGTGGAATCGGACAATCGCTGATCGTTTTCCCGGCGGTGCTCAGTGCATTTTGCAGGTCATTGAGGATCCAGTTCGCAACGTTCTTCGATTTGCGCGCGCCCTTGGCTGCCGCTTCGAAATAACGCGCGAGCTCGAGATCGTTCGCCAGTACGCCCGCGTCGTAGGAACTCACTTCATACTGGTGGACAAATCTGGCGCGTTTCGCCTTCGGTAATTCCGGTATGCGCGCGCGCGCATCTGGCAGCAGCACCTCGGTTTTTACCGGTACTAAATCTGGATCGGGAAAATAGCGGTAATCGTGGGCAAATTCTTTTGTCCGCATTAGAAACGTTTCCGCAGCAGCGTCGTCCCAGCCGCGCGTTTCCTGTTCTAGCTTTTCGCCGTGTTCGAGCGCATCGACCTGGCGTTGGATTTCATAAGCCAGAGCACGCCGCACACCACTGATCGAATTCATATTTTTGATTTCGATTTTTGCGCCGAGTTCAGCCTGCCCTTCGGGCCGGACAGAAACATTGCAATCGCAACGAAGCTGCCCCTTCTCCATGTCGGCATCGCTAACCGCGCCGTAGATCAAGATTTGTTTGAGCGAAGTCAGAAACGCGAATGCTTCTTCTGGCGAATTGATTTCGGGCTGGCTCACGATCTCCATCAATGGCGTGCCGGCCCGGTTGAAATCGATGCCTGTGTACGTTTCAAAATGAAAACTTTTGGCCACGTCCTCCTCCAGATGAATCCGCACGAGGGGCACTTCCTTGTCTGGCGTGGCGATATTTTTCTGCGCGTCCTTCGGATACGCGAGATCGTGCAGAGGCACGCTGCCGTTCGTGCACAGCGGCATGTCGTATTGTGAGATTTGATAATTCTTCGGCATGTCTGGGTAGAAATAATTTTTCCGATCGAATTTGCAGATCGCAGCGATGTCGCATCCGAGCATTAATCCAGTGAGCACTGTCATGCGCAGCGCTTCATGATTCATCACGGGCAAAGCACCAGGCAAGCCCAGGCAGACGGGACATGTATGTGTGTTTGGCTCAGCACCGAATTCGACCGGAGAGGCGCAAAACATCTTCGAGCGTGTCTTAAGCTGAACGTGCACTTCAAGACCGATGGTGGTGATGTAATTCATTTCCTCAGTTTTCTCGCACAACGTCCACGAAGGTCACAAAGAGACTTCGGACGGACTTTCATCGTCTAACTTGCCGTTAATGATTCGTTTGATTCCGTTCTTGAGATGCGCTTCTCCAAAGTTTATGAGCAGCCCGAGTTTTAGTCCACTTAACCGCAACTGCGTAAGGAGCTGCTTGGCATAAAGAGCAGAAGTTGTTTCCACCGACTTTAGTTCGGCAATTACTTTGGCATTTACAACCAAGTCCGATCGAAAGGCCTCATTGAATCGCACGCCATCGTAAACAATTGGCATTGGTTTCTGGCGCTCGACGATTAAGCCTTTCTTTCTCAACTCATGCGCTAGTACAACTTCATACACCGACTCGAGCAATCCCAGTCCGAGCCTCGTATGAACGAGAAATGCACCATCCAGAACCTGTCTCGCAATTTCATTCTCGGTCATTCCTTTGTGCCCGTTGCGGACTTTGTGCGAAGCTATTTCTGTTGGACTGCGCAATCCAGCGCACGCTGCAAATCGAATTTCTTGATTTGTTCACGGAGCGTCGGATCGTTCGCCGCGTCGATGATGCGCTGGTCCTGTAAAAGATCGAGAAGGCGTCCATGCGCAATCATGTCAGAGATTTCCGGATCGTCTCGTAAAGCGACAATTTTTGGGTGCTCGCTTAACTCGTGTGCACCTGGGAATGTGAGAAACTTCTGCGCGTTTTCGGGATTGGAAAATACGTTTCCGACTTTCCCGAGCATTTCATAAGTTTTCGAGGGAACGGGATCCGTTCGCGTAATCGCGTTTCCGATAGCCCCAAGCTCGAGCGAATTCTTCAATCGCGTCAGCGATGTCGCCAGCGCCGGTTCTTCTTCTGGCTTCGATAAATAATGTCGTCGCACTTCAAGAGGATGTATGCCGGCGGCTGACGAATTTGGTCGACCGCGAAGCTGCGCATCGGCCAGCGCGCCAACGGCGCGAACGCTCACCACGATCATCCAGAACAAAAACGCGCCAAAAAATAATCCGATCGCAGCCCCGGTGCTTGCATAAATCAACCGGAACAAGCTTGCATTCTGTTGGCCGGTGCGTCGAAGAAAAATCATTCCGAGAGAGGTGATAGACGCGTATACGACGAGCGCGAGCACGGCGCCGCCTAAGATCGACAGCACGATATCCGGCATTTTCAAAAATGGTCGCGCCAACGGAACGACCAACCGGCCACCGTAAAATGCAGCCGCGTACGCCGCAGCCAATGCAGCGACGCGCACAAGCTGGCGAAGCAGACCGAGTCGCCAGCCGCGCACCACCTCGAACAAGACCAAAATGACGCCAAATGAAATGAAGACTGCCTGCCAAAGTGGCGAACCGGCCACTGTCTGCAGTTCGGGTCTCACGTTGACGAGGCGTGCAAACTAATCGCTTGCTGCCGCAGCGCGTGGTCGCAAAGCACGAGTAACGCCATCGCTTCCACAATCGGCACCGCGCGGGGCAAAACACATGGATCATGGCGTCCGCGCGCCACAAGCCTCGTTTGTTCATGTGATGTGCTAACGGTTTTCTGTTCATGCGCGACCGTCGCGGTCGGCTTAAAGGCGACCCGAAAGTAAATCTCTTCGCCATTGCTGATCCCACCCTGCACACCGCCCGAATTGTTGGTTGTTGTCCGAATTTTCCCGCCGCGCATTTCAAATGGATCATTGTGCTCGGAACCGCGCATCCGCGTCGCCGCAAACCCGGAACCGATCTCGAATCCTTTGGTTGCCGGCAAACTCATCATCGCCTTCGCCAGGTCCGCCTCGAGCTTATCAAAAACCGGTTCGCCGAGCCCGGCTGGAATCCCGCGAACAACACATTCAATCACGCCACCCACTGAGTCTCCTTCATCGCGAATTTGTTCGATGAGCGCGACCATTTTTTTGGCTCCTGCTGCATCCGGGCAACGCACCACATTCTTCTCAACCTCCCTCATCGTAATCCTGGAACGATTGATCTTCGCAACGATCTCGTGAATCTGCGCGACGTACGCGGCGATCTCGAATTTGGGATATAAGGTCGACAATATCTTTTTCGCGACTACGCCGGCGGCGACGCGGCCGATCGTCTCACGCGCGGACGCGCGACCGCCGCCCTGCCAGTTCCGAATTCCGTACTTCGCTTGGTAGGTAAAATCGGCATGTGATGGACGAAATTTTGTCGCGATCTCTTCGTAGTCCTCCGCCCGGGCGTCTTTGTTGCGCACGAGGATTGCGATTGGGGTGCCGAGCGTTTTTCTGTCGAAAACTCCGGAGAGAATTTCGCAGCGGTCCTCCTCCTTCCGTTGCGTCGTGATATTACTTTGACCCGGCCGCCGACGGTCCAGTTCACGTTGGATGTCCACATCGGAGATATCGATCTTCGGCGGGCAGCCATCAATTACGACGCCGATGCCGCCGCCGTGCGATTCGCCAAAGGTCGTGACACGAAAAAGTTGTCCAAACGTGTTGCCCATTGCGTAATACAGCCATCCCGGCTGTGAATCCAAATTGATCACAGGCTGGATGCCCGTCTACGTCAAATCGCCTCGAACGCGTTTTTCAAATCATCGATCAAATCGCGCACATCCTCGATCCCGACGGAAAGCCTAACGAGTGAGTCGGTCACACCGAGCGCATCGCGCTGCTCTTTCGGGACCGAAGCGTGGGTCATTAGCGCGGGATGGTTGATCAGGCTCTCGACACCGCCCAAACTTTCCGCGAGCGCAAATAGCTCCGTGTTCTCCAGAAAACGCTTCGTCCCTTCCAGATCGGTTTTCAATGTAATCGTCACCATTCCGCCAAAGCCGCGCATTTGTTGGCGGGCGAGATCGTGTTGCGGATGCGATTTCAGACCGGGATAACTGACCAATTTCACTTGCGGTTGTTCCTCGAGCCAGCGCGCAATTTCGAGCGCGTTCGCGCAATGGCGCTCCATCCGCAGCGCCAGCGTTTTTAGACTGCGCATAACCAGAAAACTATCGAAAGCGCCCGCAATCGCGCCGATTGAGTTCTGCAAAAATGCAATTTGATTGCCCAGCTCCTTATTTTCACCGACCACCATAACGCCGCCTACGAGATCGGAGTGTCCATTCAAGTATTTCGTCGCGGAATGAATCACCACATCGAAGCCAAGCTCAAGAGGGCGTTGAATCCATGGGCTCGCAAAAGTGTTGTCGCACACTGAGATAACGTTCCTTTCACGAGCGGTTTTCGCGATCGCTTCGAGATCGATCAGTTTCAACAGGGGATTGCTCGGCGTCTCAATCCAGACCATCCGTGTGTTTGATTTGATTTCGTCCTCGAAATCTCGCGCATCAGTTAAATCGACAAATGTGAAATCGAGATTGGACGAACGTCTTCGCACTTTGTCGAAAAGGCGAAATGTACCGCCGTAGAGATCGTCGCTCGCGATGACGTGCGAGCCGCTGTCGA
The DNA here is from genome assembly GCA_003218735.1 of Verrucomicrobiota bacterium. GTDB lineage: Bacteria > Verrucomicrobiota > Verrucomicrobiia > Chthoniobacterales > UBA10450 > Udaeobacter. The sequence continues at coordinate 11,138 of QHOJ01000196.1, read as the reverse complement.
TCAGTTCGAGCGCAGTCGCCATTGCGGCGAGCCCCGATGCGAACGCAAACCCACGCGTGCCGCTCTCCAAATCGGCGATGCATTTTTCGTAGGCCAGCCGGGTCGGATTAATCGAGCGAGCATAATCGTAGCCTTTGTGTTTGCCGGGGCTTTCCTGCACGTAAGTTGACGTTGCGTAGATCGGCGTCATGATCGCGCCAGTTGAGGGATCGGGTTCCTGCCCGGCGTGAATCGCCCGCGTGCCAAAGCCGTGTTGCCTTTTCATGTCGCGTAATACGGGCTGGGACGCATGTGTTACAAATATTCGCGTGCTGGCGGCACGGACTCTTTCGGCATGTGCAGCCGCAAATAAGAGAGTAGATCGGTGCGCGTAACGAGCCCGAGAAACTTGTCGCCGTCCATGACGATTGCGACGCGGCCACGGTCAAATACGTCGAGCAAATCTTTGATCTTTGCGCTCGGTGAAAGAGTTTCAAGACGGTCAGTCATCGCATTTTTAACTGGATCATTAAAATGCGCGGGATCGCGATGCACTTTCACCAGGAGATCGGACTCATCGATAATGCCAGTCGGGCGGCCGCTTGCGTCGACAACTGGGAGTTGTGAGACATCCGAGTCGCGCATGCGTTTGAAAGCTGTCAATAACGTGTCGTCAGGACCAATCGAAATGACTTCACCGGCTTCGTGGCGATGCGAAATCAGGTCACTCAAATCGCCGTGTGGCGGCCGATGAATAAACCCCTGCTCCGCCATCCAGAAGTCATTGAACATTTTCGAGAGATACTTGTTTCCGGTGTCCGCCACAAAAGTGACAACGCGTTTGCGCTTCTTTTGCTGGCGGCAATAACGAAGTGCGCCCGCCACAAGAGTGCCGGTGGATGAACCTCCGAGAATCCCCTCCTTCCGCAATAGTTCGCGCGCTGTCGAAAAACTTTCCTCATCGTCAACTTCAAACGCATCCGTGACGAGTGACATGTCAGCTATTTCCGGAATGAAATCTTCCCCGATTCCTTCAACTGCCCAACTTCCGGACTCAACCAGTTTGCCGATCTTGACATATTCGTACAACACAGAGCCGGTCGGATCGGCCAGCACCATCTCGATCCCGCGCCGCGGTTTGACGCGATTAAAGAATCGGCCAAGGCCCGTCAGCGTCCCGCCTGAGCCGACTCCGACCACGATTGCATCGACATCATGGCGCATTTGTTCCCAAATTTCCGGACCGGTCGTGCGCTCATGGGCAAGCGGATTCGCCGGGTTGCCAAATTGGTTCACATAAAATCCGCCTGGAATTTCTTCAGCAAGTCGTGCCGCCACATCTTGATAGTATTCCGGATGACCCCGCGTCACGTCCGAACGGACGATGCGCACTTCCGCGCCTAGCGCCCGCACGTGAAAGATTTTTTCCTGTGACATTTTATCGGGAATAACAAGCAATACCCGATAGCCTTTCGCGGCCGCCACTAGCGCAAGACCAAGGCCGGTGTTGCCCGCAGTCGCTTCGATCACTGTGCCACCAGGTTGCAACGTTCCCTCGCGCTCGGCTGCCTCAATCATGGAAAGGGCGATGCGATCCTTGATTGAGCCGGTTGGATTTTGATTTTCCAGTTTTACAAAAAGCTGACAAGGCCCGGTGTCCATCTGTGTGATCTCCACCAGTGGTGTGTCGCCAATCAGCGAAAGAATCCCGGGCGGTTTCTTTGTGAAAATTGTGGGCGCAGCTGAAACTTCTACCATGTCGATCTTCCGCTCATTGCACAGACGGTTCGCCCTTGTGCGACCACTCTGACTGGCTGTCTTCAAGAAATTGCTGAAGCATTGGAAAGTGGACTTCGCCGTAGTTTAGCGCGTAACGCACGTCGCCGCCTTTGTAGATCCACGTCGTTGGAATCCACGAAAGGGGGAGACCGACAAACTGTTTGATGTGATTTTGACCGCGCGGCCCGAGATCGGCCAAAATTGTGACGTTGGGCTGATCGGCAAGGTTGAATTTTTTCAACATCGCACGGCCATCCTCGCCACCGTTCCAGACGGAAACGAAATAAAAATGGACCTGAGGATTGTCTTTTGCCATTTTGAGCCAGCCGCCGGTTTTCAATTCAGCCTGGCAATTGGAACACCATGGGGCCCAAAGATGAACCACGCTCAAACCAGGCGACTTGGTCGCTTCGAGGATCTTTTGTTCGGCCGGAGATTCAGCCCGCAGCGAGATCGCAGCAAGAATCGCGGCAAAGATCGACAAACGTAAGATTGACATCCTCGTGTAGAATACGGGAGAAAGCTGGCGCACTCAAGAGTAGCGCAAACATGCGATTGGGTAGTGCCCGGGTCTCGCCTGCTCGCAACGGTGTCTCGCTGTTCCGAACTTTTGCTGTAAGTGGCAGACGTATCGTCTGGAATGAACGGAAAAGTGCAGCCGGCACGGCTGACTCTACAGGCATCGTCTGTAAGAGTTGACCCGACACCGAAAACGCCTACTATGGCGTTCCGTTTCCGCGGCGGAAATTTCGGCGGTCATATGCCGCCGCTATAGTGTGCCTGGAGGAGGCTTTTAATTTATGGTGCAAATGCAGGATGTAATGTCGAAGCCGATGCCGGATTTCCGGGAAGGAAGCATCGTCAAAGGACGGATACTGGAAGTTCGTCCACGCGAAGTATTGGTGGACATCGGCTACAAGTCCGAGGGCGTGATTCCCCTCACGGAATTTGAGGACGTAGACTCACTCGAAGTCGGTGACGAAGTGGACGTCCTACTCGAGCGCCTGGAAAACGACGAAGGCATGGTCGTCCTTTCGAAAGAGAAGGCCGCATATCGTCAGAACTGGAACAAAATTGCGAGTGTTTTTCACGGCGATGGCCTGATCAAAGGAAAAGTGAAATCCGTGGTCAAAGGCGGCCTGATGGTAAACATCGGTGTCGAAGCATTTTTGCCCGCATCGCAGATCGACGTCGTTCCTCCGAAAGATTTGCAGCAGTTTGTCGGCAACACTTACGATTTTAAAATCGTTAAGATTAATGACGACCGCAAAAACGTCGTGCTCAGCCGTCGTGAGCTGATCGAGCAGGAACGGAGTGAAAAGCGACAGAAATTCATGGAAGGCGTGAAGGTCGGCGACAAGGTGCAAGGCACTGTGAAAAATCTCACCGACTTCGGCGCGTTCATCGATCTGGATGGAATGGACGGCTTGCTCCACATCACGGACATGACTTGGGGTCGCCTCGGACATCCGAGTGAGCTCGTGAAAGTCGGCCAGCAGTTGGAAGTCGTCGTGCTCGACATCAACAAAGAAAAAGAGCGCGTCTCGTTAGGGCTTAAGCAGACACAAAAGAACCCGTGGGACCAGATCGAGGAACGTTTCCCGGCTGGTCAGCGCATCAAAGGTAAAATTACCAATCTTGTTCCGTACGGCGCGTTCGTCCAGATCGAGGAGGGCGTGGAAGGTCTGATCCATGTCTCCGAACTTTCGTGGACAAAACGGATCATGCGCCCATCGGACATTCTCACCGTCGGCCAGGAAGTGGAAGCGGTCGTGCTTGGGGTAAACAAAGAAGAGCAGAAAATTTCGCTGGGACTGCGGCAGCTCGAGCCCAATCCGTGGGACGAGATCGAAAAGAAATTCACCATCGGCAGCACCGTGCGCGGAAAAATTCGCAACATGACTGCCTACGGTGCCTTCGTGGAGTTGGATGAAGGCATCGACGGAATGATTCACGTCTCCGATCTGAGCTGGACCCGCAAGATCAATCATCCGAGCGAAGTTTTTAAGAAAGGCGACGAGGTCGAAGCGGTCGTCATCGACATCGACAAAGTGAACCAGCGGATCAGCCTCGGGATCAAACAACTCAGTGAAGATCCGTGGAAGAACATCGACGAGAAATACAAGATCGGTGACCTCGTGAAAGGCAAAGTCACCAAGCTGGCCAGTTTTGGCGCCTTTGTGCAATTAGGCGACGACATCGACGGCCTCGTCCACATCTCGCAGTTGAGTGAGGGTCACGTCGCGAAAGTCAAAGACGTGCTCAAAGTTGGCCAGGAAGTCGAAGCGCGCGTTATCAAAGTGGACAAACTCGAGCGGCGCATTGGATTGTCGATCAAAGCCGCCAACTATTCCGAAGAAGAGCTGCGCAAAGAAGTCGAAACGTTCGATACGCTCAAGCCCGGCGAAGACATGGTCGGCTTGGAAAAAGCCTTCGCCGCCGCCGAGCAGGAGGACTATCGCCCCGGCGATTCTAAAAAGGAACCGAAGGAACCAAAGCGCGAGTCGAAGACGGAATCCAAGAAGAAATAGCGACGCCATCGTTGTCACTCTGCCGGAAACGCTGCCATGCTTCGCATCTGAATTTGAGCTGTTTTTGTAAGGCTGCTTAGAAAGTTTTTGCCAGCAGACGGCGCGGGAGACAGGTAAGACCAAAGCAGGGCACAATTTTCGCGCGGCACTTGGTGTTCCAAGTCACCAAGCGCTTTGCTCCCACTTTTGTATCGAAAACGAGCGCTTAAATTAAGTATCTGCCGTTTAGATCCATGCCTAGAGGAATTCGCGCCTGTCACCCCATTTATGTTCGCCCAACATAAGTCTGGACTCGTGATTACTGCTTTAGCGGTTTTGTTCTGTCTCATGGCTAGTTGCAGTGGTCCTTCCCATGACATCATCGGTAGATGGCGCATGTCGCAAGATGCAAACGCAATCGTCTGGGAATTCTCTGGAAATGGGGCTGTCCTGATCGGGAACACCCGCGGCAGATACGTTCTCGACCGCAACCGGATTAAGATCGAGACGCCCTTCGCCAGAACTGTTTATCAGATGGAATTTTCGGGCGATCGCATGATCTTGAGAGAGCCGAACGGTCCCAAGCTCGACTTTACAAGGGTAAGATAAAATTGCGGCTGATGCCCTGAGCTGAGAATCAACTGAAAATCGAGTTTACAGCGCCCAAATCGCGAAAGATTAGATGACCCATATGGAGAAAATTAACCAGGGAACTCAGGAAGACTGATGTGGTCCTTTTCAATTTCCGACTTTCCTCTTGCCCTGCCTTCCGCATTCATAATCTGCATTCATCCGCGCAATCCGCGATCACAATCGTTATTAAAGTTGTGATAGAGTCTCCGATGCCGCTCAGAATAGGAAGATCGGCAACCGCTACTTGGTCGACGGTTCGCCAGGCGATAGCTCACTCTACGCCCAATCTGCGCTTTTGGGTTTTCTTGCGCGCCCGGACTGTAGCCTTGGTTACTTTGGTAGGACTCATTGCTGGTGCGTGATGAAGAGCTAACGCCCGCGCGAGATCTTTTTCATCGGTGAGATCGAGGCGAAGTGGTGTCACTGAGACCCAGTGATTAATGAAAGCCCAGCGATCGGTTCCTTCCGCTTCGTCGTCGAGCGGTTTGACCGTGAACCAGAAAATTGGGCGGCCCATCGGGTCTTTGCCGGGGAGGACTTTGCCGTCGTATTGCCCGACGGCCAATCGCGTCCAGCGAATGCCTCTCGGTTTTTCCGGCAGATTTACATTTACCAGACACATCGTTTTTTCTTCCAGGAGTAAATCGAGCACCTTGGAAACATACGGCTCGAGAGGGACGAAATCCGGCTCCTTGTTTTCGCTCACCGACGTGCTGAACGCGATACCGCGCACTCCAAGTAACGCGGCCTGCTTCGCGGCAGCCAATGTGCCGGAATGCCAGCACGCGTTGCCGAGGTTTGGTCCAAGATTTATTCCAGAAAGAACAAGGTCGACATTTCCCCATTGATACGTGCCGAGCGCAACGCAATCCGCAGGCGTGCCGTTTACGCGATAAGCGTCGAAATCGCCCAACCGAATCCGCTTGTATCGCAGCGGCCGCGACGAAGTGATGGCGTGACTCATGGAAGATTGCTCGACATCGGGCGCGACAATGCGCACCTCGCCGAAGCGCGCCGCCACCTTAGCCAGCGCGAGGATTCCGGGGCTGTAGATGCCGTCGTCATTGGAGATCAGGATTCGCATCTTCACGTTACTATGAAACGCGCGTCAGGTTGGTTTTGGCCGAATTACTTTGGAAAGAGCATGCGAATCACTTTGATGCACAATCCCAAGGCCGGCCACGGCAAGCATGGAAAGAAAGAGTTGATGGCGGCGTTGGCCAAAGCCGGGCATCACGCAAGTTATCAATCGACTAAGAAGCGCGGTTACAAAAAGGCTCTAAAGGAACCCGGTGACCTGGCCCTTGCCGCCGGAGGTGACGGGACGATCGCAAAAGTCGCGCGCGAACTTTTGGACAGCGGCGTTCCATTAAGTGTGCTTCCACTCGGCACCGCCAATAATCTGGCACGGACGCTCGGCTTCATCGCGTCGCCCGAGGAAATAATTGCACGGCTCGACGGTGGAAAAAAACAGGCCTTCGATGTCGGCTACGCTCAAGGGCCTTGGGGCAAGCGGTATTTTTTTGAAAGCGCAGGCGCGGGTCTGCTGGCAGATTACGTCCGGACCGTAAAGAGAAAAAATAAGAAAGCCAAACCGGTTTCCAAGGAGCAGGAAATGATGCGGCACGTTTCCCTTCTGCGCCGACTGGTGCACGAGTATCCCGCGCGTCGCTGGAAGATCGACATCGATGGTGAAGATATTTCGGATCGGTACATCCTATGGGAAGCGATGAACATTCGCTCGATCGGCCCTGCGTTATATCTCGCGCCCCGCGCCGCTACGAAAGATGGCGAGTTCGATTTCGTGTGCGCCGGCGAGGCCGATCGTTCCCTTCTGATTGAGCATTTCGATGCGCGCCTGGCGAGAAAGAAAAGCAGATTTCCCTTACCGACGCGAAGGTTCCGTCAATTGCGGATCGCTTGGAAAGGATCGACGCTCCACTTTGACGATGAGCTTTGGCCAACCAAGAAACAGCGGCCGAGAGGCCATGGCGAAATCGAAATCATCGTCCGACCATCGGCACTGATCATTCTGCAACCGGCGGCGAGTGCGAGCGTCTAAGCCACGGTGTTCATGGGGATCGGCGATCTTTCACCAGTCGAACGAAAATCCCGATGTGAATCACGAACAGCAGCGGAACCAAAAACCCAGGAATTAAGAGCCATGGCAAGGTTGTCATAATGGCCGAGCTTGGTTCGGCAAAAATTAACGTGCAGGACCAGGTGAAGAGATAACTCCCAATCCGACAGCGGCGATCAGATCCGCGGTGCCGATGATGTTCCAGATCCTTACAATCGCCCGTGCATTTGTGATCTGCCGGTACGCAAGCCAAGCGACCGGTGCAGCCGTCACCCCGACAAAGATGTCGCCCCAACCAGCAACCGGAGCGAATGGCGCCGGCAGACGGTGGGCGGCGTAAAGAACGACAAAGGTGACGCCCAGCAGACGAACCGTGTGCACGCCGACAAACAGCCACAGCGGCACCCGCTGAAAACCCTCGCGTAATGAACTGCACGCGCGCCACCGTTGCGCACAGGAGGGCGATCGGTAGCGCCACAGCGAGGCCCAGACCGGGCGTGCCGAGCCCGTGTTCGTAATACAGCGCCCGCGTCGCAGCCAGAATTACGACGGAGCACGAACCAGCCGCTAAGCCAGATAGCTACGCGAACTCGCATCGCCGCAGTAGAACCGAACGCTATCGACAAAGCGGCAATCACGATGCCCGCCGAGGCGGTTAATTCAATGGAGCTAATCACGTCGACATTCCATAGACGGACTTGAACTGGATGGAGTCAGTACGCCTAAAGGTTGGGCCGTGCTAACTCAACGGAAGCCAATTGCCCGGTTGCGGCGGAGGTTTCGTGCCGTTGAGCGAAAGATAAGTGTATTCCTGGAGAAAACGTTCGTAGTCGGAAAGAAGTTTCATCGCGTCATTTGGTTTGAGTCGATCGGTTTTGATCGCAGCGTCGACTTGCGTCTTGAGAAGGCGCATCAGTTCGACTTTGTCCCATTGCGTCATGGCGAGAACTTCTCCGATGGTGCTGCCTTCAATCACCTCCTCGATGTACCAACCGGATTCTTCATCAGGATCGAGGAAAACGTGCACCTCAGTCACACGTCCGAACAAATTGTGGAGGTCGCCCATGATGTCCTGATAAGCGCCCACCATGAAAACGCCGATGTAATACATCTCACCGGGCAGAATGCGATGGAGTGGCAACGTCTCCTTCACGTCCTGGAGGTCGATGAACTTCGAGATCTTGCCATCCGAATCGCACGTGATGTCAACGATCATGCCGTTGCGATCGGGCGCAGTGGTGAGCCGATGGATCGGCATGATGGGAAAAAGTTGACCGAGTGCCCAGTGATCGAGCAGTGACTGAAAAACGGAAAAATTGCAGATGTATTGATCCCCCAATGAAATCTCAAGCTGCTTTACTTCCTCCGGCACAAAGCGCAGACCGCGATGCATGTTCACGATCTGCTGCGCAAGTTGCCAGTAAACGGTCTCGATCTTCGCTTTCGATTCCAGGTCGAGCAGCCCGAGATCGAACATTTGCTGCGATTCCTCCTTGATCTGCTGGCTGTCATGCAGGCTCTCGATCCTGTTGCCGCGCTTCAGTCGCTGTTTCACGTCGAGGATGTCGCGCACAAGCCTGTGATCTTTTTCAATTGCTTCGACCTTGAGTTTCGGCGCCGTTCTCTCGATGGAACTGAACGCTTCCATCACGAGCACGGAATGATGCGCGACAATCGCGCGTCCTCCTTCGCTCACAATCGCCGGATGCGCGACGCCTTCGGAATCGCACACGTCCATGATGTTCCAAACGACGTCGTTAGCATATTCCTGGAGAGAATAATTGCTGGAACTGTCGAAATCGCTGCGCGAGCCATCGTAATCGACGCCGAGACCGCCGCCGACATCGAGATAACCGAGCTCGTGGCCCAGTTTAGCGAGCTTCGCGTAATAACGGGCCGCTTCCCGCACGGCGCGCTTGATTGTCGAGATGTCTGGTACCTGCGATCCGACATGGAAATGAACAAGTTTGAGGCAATGTGTCAGACCGGCGTCTTTCAAGATCTGGCTGGCAGCTACGAGACTGGTCGTATCCAGGCCGAACTTCGCGTTTTCGCCACCGCTCGGCGACCATTTACCAGACCCTTTGGTGTGCAAGCGAACGCGAATGCCGATGTCCGGTTCGACGCCGACTTCTTTTGAAGTGCGAATGGTTTGCTCAAGCTCTTCCAGCTTTTCGATAACAATGATGACCGATTTGCCGAGTTTGCGCCCGAGCAGGGCAATACGAATGAAAGCAGGATCTTTGTAACCGTTGCAGATGATCAGGCTTTCCGGGTCCTTGTGCATGGCGAGCGCGGCGACCAGTTCCGGTTTGCTGCCGGCTTCCAATCCGAAGTGAAACTGCAGGCCGGCATCGATAATCTCTTCGATGACTTCGCGCAATTGGTTGACCTTGATCGGGAAAACGCCTCGATATTCATTGCGATAACCGAACTCAGACATCGCGGTTTGAAAGGCGCGATTAACCGATTCGACGCGGTGCCGGAGCAAATCCTGAAACCTGATTACCAACGGAAAACCGAGTCCACGGTTGCGCGCTTCGTTTACGACTTCGAGAAGGTCGATGCAACCGCCGTTTTCGTGGAGTGGACGCGCCTCGACGTTCCCTGCGGCATTAATTGTAAAGTAACCGCGGCCCCATCCCTCCACATTGTAAGTGGCGATAGCGGACTCAACGTCCCACTCGGTTTTCATTTCAATTCGTCATACGGCCGCAAGCCGTAAACGGCACATTCAATCAGTGCGTCGAACATGCAAGCCCGCTTCAAAAAAAATTCACACCAAGAGACGGACGCTGGGGCCGCCCCTTGTCTTTCATGCTCGGACGGGTACCGTTCACCAGATGAACAAAACGGTAATCGAGGTGCAAGTGCGGGCGGTTTTGCCGACAAGTGGTGGGTGCGCGGTGTTTATCGGTAACAACGATAAAGTGTTCATCATTTACGTTGATCAGACGGTGGGTAGCGCGATTACCATGTTCATGCGCCAGATTACCAAGGAGCGTCCGCTCACCCACGATCTCATCGGACATTTGATGACGGCCCTCGGCGCAAACGTCGACCGAGTGATCATCAATGATCTCAAGAATGCAACCTATTACGCCCGTGTCATCATTCGCGTCGAAAACGAATTGCATCAAAAAAAAATCATCGAGCTTGATGGTCGACCGAGCGATTGCATCGCGATGGCCACACAGCAAAAGGCGCCCATCTACGTGAGCCAGGAAGTTTGGGATGAGGTGGACGATATGAGCGATGTCCTGCGCAAAATGGAGGAGGAGGGTGTAAAGCCCGATCCCGAGACCGAGGAGTAGGGGCGCAGTTAAAAAGTTAAATGGTTACAAAGGTTACAATGTTAAATAGTTGGCGATCCGCCGTTTTAACTTTCTAACGCTTTTAACTTTTTTAACTTTTGAGTCTGGGCTTCATCCCAAAAGATCGCCGTAGCGCTTGTCCGCTAGCTTCAAGCACCGCGCCAGAATCTCCGATGGCGTCTCAAGCTTGAGCGCTTCAGCGACAAGCTGCTGACATTCGGGAATGGTCAGACTTTGCACCGCGCGCTTGACTTGCGGCACGAGCGTGGCGCTCGCACTCAATTCGTCCACGCCCAAACC
>QHOJ01000196.1:0-520 GCA_003218735.1 Verrucomicrobiota bacterium | reverse complement strand
CGCATCAGCGATCATTTTGAGCAAGCGCAGCACGGCCGGATGGGTCGGCTCGTAGAGATGCGCGATCCTCTCGTTCACACGATCGACGGCGAGCGCGTACTGAATCAGGTCGTTTGTTCCAATACTGAAAAAATCGACTTCGCGGGCAAGCACGTCAGCGGAAATAGCAGCACTTGGGATTTCGATCATCGCGCCGACTTCAGTTTTTTCGCCGATGTCCATCTTCGAGGCGTGCAGATCGCTTCTACAATCTTTCAAGATCGAAATCGCGCGACGCAATTCATCCAGGCCGGAGATCATTGGAAACATGATTTTCACATTGCCGATGACGCTGGCGCGAAGAATGGCGCGTAACTGTGTTTTGTAGATATCGATGTTTTCGAGACAAAAACGAATGGCGCGCCAGCCGAGGAAAGGATTCAACTCATCGCTGATATCCACGGTTCCCGGGGCCAGTTTGTCTCCACCGAGATCGAACGTTCGAATGATCAGCGGATCGGGCCGAACGCGCTCGGCCACT
>QHOJ01000312.1 GCA_003218735.1 Verrucomicrobiota bacterium | reverse complement strand
GACCGACAATCACGGCCAATGCGTGCGCTTCTCGCTTTGGAAGACGGTCGGATCTTCGAGGGCAAATCATTTGGCGCAGACGGCACCCGCGTAGGTGAGATTTGTTTCAACACCGCGATGACTGGTTACCAAGAGATGCTGACCGATCCCTCGTACCGCGGACAGATCGTGGCAATGACTTATCCGTTGATCGGCAATTACGGGACCAATTCACTCGACCAGGAAAGCCGCTCGCCACAGGTGCGTGGATTCGTGATTGAGGAGTTAAGTGAGATCCCGAGCAGCTGGCGGTCCGAAATGTCGCTTGATGACTATTTGCGAAAATGGGACGTCCCGGGCGTTCAGGGAGTCGACTCACGCGCATTAACGCGGCATCTACGCACCCGCGGCGCAATGAAAGCTTGTTTAACAACGGAAGAGATTTCACCCGAGGAAGCGACGCAACGGGCAATCGAGGGCCAAGGCGTGATTGGAATGGATTACGTGCGCGAAGTG
>QHOJ01000313.1 GCA_003218735.1 Verrucomicrobiota bacterium | reverse complement strand
AGGAAATTGCCGCTGCGGGAAAAATTCCGGCTAATCCTTCGAATGTTTCTTTGAGGTACCAGAAATGCGATCAAGTTCTCGGGCTCGCGATTAAACCGAAAACAATCGATGAAATTCTGGCACGGTTTGGTTTGAGCAAAGGCGAGAGTAAATGCAGAGATGCAACAGTGACATGGCAAGTTCCGAGTTATCGGCGCGATTTGCAGCGCGATGTCGATCTTATCGAAGAAGTCGTGCGCGCCTACGGCATCGACAAAATTTCGGGGACGGACCGAAGCCGGTTCACGCCGTCGAACCCGGCCGATCATTCTCATGATCTCGAATCGTCACTCCGGAATCGGTTAGTCGCACATGGCCTTTCGGAAGTACGGACATCAAAGCTGATTCCGCGAAGCGCGATCGCACTCAGCAAAAACGCAATCAGTTTACGCAATCCGTTGAGCGAAGATCACGTCGCCCTGCGGCCGACTTTGTTGGCGGGCCTTCTGGGTGTTCTCGATCGCAACGTACGCGCAAGCGTGGAACGAGTCGCGATTTTCGAACTCGGCCGTGTTTTTGTTCCGCCGGCTGGAAAAGAAGAACGCCGTCTCGGGCTCTTAATTTGGGGAAACGCGACGAGCGCGCCCCATTGGCGGCTACGCGAGAAGCACCAGCTCGATTTCTTCGAGCTGAAAGCTGCAATCGAATCGCTTATGATCCCAGCGCTGTCGTTTCAGCACAGCGAACATCCCGATCTCGCCCTGGCCACCGAGGTTTTATCTGGAAATCGCTCAATCGGTTTTGCGGGCCAACTTTCGACGACGCGAAGATCGACAATTGACGGGCCCGGTTCAGTTTTTCTAGCAGAGGTACATGTTGATCTTGTCCTCAGCGCGCAGGGAGTGGCGAAGACATTTCACGAGATGGAGAGGTTTCCCGCAATCACACGCGACATCGCGATGATCGTTCCGGAAAAAATCTCTCACGCAGAAATCTTGCGCGTAATTGAAAGCGAAAAGGAACCACTGCTGGAGAGCGTGCAGTTGTTCGATTAGATTGACATATCGAGATCGACGTCGCACACTGACCAGTGAAGAGGTGACTGCGGCGCACGCGAAAATTCGCGAGCGGTTGCAGCGCGAACTCGGCGCGGAATTGCGCGAGTAGTTCTTTGAGAGGAAGAGTCGCTCGTTGAGGGTTGGGCAGGAAACCAGTGCTTTTCTCTCAACTCTCAACCAGCGGCTCTCATGAGCCCGAATGTTTTCGGGATGTAAACATTTACCCTGCGATGTTCGAGATTACGGGTGGGATTCCCGAACCGATAATTGACTAACTTGAGGAGGCTCGGTCGCACGGAGAACATGACAGGCCTTAATTGGAAGTCAGACGCTGCGGCGACGGTCATCCGCCCGTTACCGAAAGGGAACGGGAGATCCGCCTAAACGGCATCGGCGGGGTAAAAATCTGAAAAACCCGAATCGAGAA
>QHOJ01000195.1 GCA_003218735.1 Verrucomicrobiota bacterium | reverse complement strand
CTGAAGCTTTGAAATCTCCGGGTCAAGGAGAATTAATGTTTTTCGACATTATGGCTGCGAGAATCGGGGACCACCAGCACATGGTCTGCCCGATATGGCTCCGGGCCGTCACCTAGAAGCCGAGAGTGGCGCGTTGCCACGGAACAAGCAAAGTTGTTGCGCGAGTTTGGTCCGCCGCGATTGCCCCGAGCGTGCTACGTGGAGCGATAAAGGATGGCTCCAAATCGAGTTCCGTTGCCGCGCGATCCCGTCGCCGCCGCAATTCTTCGGTCCGAGCTATCGTCCCCGCGCTTGGCCGTGTTCCGAAGCGGCGCCGCAAGACCGGCCATTCCGATTCGCGCGACTGCAACGCGCTCGTCGCTGCTGCGCGAAAAGCCTGCCGCCGCCGCGAGGAAAAATGCCTGTAATCAGGCAGCTTTTCCGAAGCGAAACTTACAGCCGCGTCCAGCAGCTCGTGATTTTGCAAAATATGAAATGGCGGCCGGTCTGCCGCCTCTGCTTCTTTCTCACGCCACTGCCACAGCGCGCGTAATACGGCAGCCGCGCGTCATCGCGCGCACGTTGTACTGCCGCCTGCTCGATTGCGCGATGGCAGGATTGCCGCAACCACTCGATCCGATCGCATTGTTTCAATTGCGACTCGAGCCGTTCGGCAAGGAACAACAGGTAGTGAGTATCATTCACTGCATACTCCAGCATCCGCGCCGGGAGCGGACGCCGCGCCCAATTTGCCTTTTGCGAACCCTTACCCAGTTGGACGTCAAAGTAGCGCTCTACTAAAGCGGCGAGACTAAATCCGCGGATCCCGAGCAGGCGCGCTGCAATCATGGTGTCAAAAAGGCGTTGAGCGGTAAAGTTCAGGCCTCGACGGAGCAGTCGGAGGTCGAAATCTGCGCCGTGTAAAACGATTTCCTTTCGCTCCAGCGCGGCGCACAACGGCACAAGATCGACCCCAGCCAGTGGATCGACAACGTAATCTCGACCCGGCAGACTGACCTGGAGAAGACAAAGTTTCTCTCGATAACAATGGAGACTGTCGGCTTCGGTATCGACCGCCACGCGATCGACCTTTTCAAATTGCGGAAGCAGCTCGGCGAGCTGTGAGGCACTCGCGATCACCTCAATCCGCTCAAAAGCAGTTCGGCGTTGGTTTTCGTTGCTTCGAGATTCTCAATCAACTTTTCCATCGCCTCGATAGGCGGAAGGGCTGCCATCGTCTTCCGCAACATTTGCACGCGCTCCCATTCATCGGGATGATACAGTAAATCTTCGCGCCGCGTAGCCGATTGCAAAACGTGGATCGCCGGATAAAGCCGCTTCTCGACCAGCGCTCGGTCGAGATGCAACTCCATGTTCCCGGTGCCTTTGAACTCTTCAAAAATCAATTCGTCCATGCGGCTCCCGGTTTCAATCAACGCCGTCGCGAGAATTGTGAGACTGCCACCTTCTTCGACGTTGCGCGCGGAGCCGAAAAATTTCTTTGGTTTGATAAGAGCCTTCGCCTCGACGCCGCCAGACATGATCCGGCCTTTGCCTGGTTGCAGATTATTATAGCCGCGTGAAAGCCGCGTGATGCTGTCGAGCAAAATTACCACATCTTGTTTCATTTCTACCAGACGTTTGGCGCGCTCCAGGACCATCTCGGCGACCTGCACATGTCGATGGACGCTTTCATCGAAGTTCGAATGATAAATCTGACAATCGATTTCTCGTTCCAGATCGGTCACTTCTTCCGGCCGTTCGTCCACTAACAGCAGAATGAGAACGATCTCCGGATGATTTACCCGAATCGCTTTAGCGATTTCCTTGAGCAGGATTGTCTTGCCCACTCGCGGTGCCGCAACAATCAGGCCCCGCTGTCCCCGTCCAAGCGGCGCCAGCAAATCAACTGCCCGGGCGCTGATGGAATTCGTCTTTGGATTTTCGAGCATGATCCGGCCTTGTGGAAATTGCGGCGTGAGTTTGTCGAAGTCCGTCGGCTCTCTCCAGTTGTCGGCCGCTTTGCCTTCGATCATTGTAATTCGTTCAAGCGTAAGGAACTTCTCGCGCTGGCCCGGCAGCCGTATTATTCCGGCGAGTTTCTGGCCGGGACGCAGGCGATATTGCTCGATCGTCGCATGCGGAACGCAAACATCCTCGGGCACAGGCAAAAAGTTCAATTTCGGCCAGCGAAGCATAGCGAAGTCGTTCACTTGATCGAGAAAGCCTTCTGCCGTAACCATTGCCCCGGCGTCTAATGCCGCGCGAGTTACATCGAGAATGTGATGGTGACGCGAGCGCGCCGGATGCAGATGCAGATCCAAATCGCGGGCCAACGATTCCAGCTCTTCACCCGAACGCTCTTGCAGTTTGTTCAGATCAATTGCGGGCGCCGTCGCCGCAGCCAGGAGCGCTGACCCCGGCCCTCTGCGAGTGTCCTCGGTGGCAACCGCGGCCGTTGGCCCCGAACCGGCATCAGCGACCCCGGCTGGGGGAGGCTGATTTTCTAACTTCGCGTCCATGATTGCTTTTGCCAGAGCGCAACAAGCATGCGCGCCTGCTCGGCAAGAACCGCACGAGCGCCGTTATTCCAGACCATGTGGTCTGCGCGACTGATTTTTTCGTCGAGACGCATTTGTGAGTTGATCATTTGTTCAGCAACGGAATGTTCGAGCGACGTGCGCTCCATCAGCCAGCGTAATTGGTTCCTGTAGGAACAGGCGACTACGACCACTCGATCGCACAACTTTTCGCCGCCGGTTTCATAAAGAAGTGGAATATCAGGGAAGAAAAAATCGGGAGAGTTACGACGCGTTTCGGCCTCCGTGTTCCATTGGTGGCGAATTCGCGGATGGAGAATCTGTTCGAGCGCGCGTCTTTTAGCCGCGTTAGTAAAGACTATATGGCGAAGCTTCTTCCGATTCAACTGCTGACCGACCGAAAAAATCGCACTCCCAAATTCGCGTCGAATCTCTTTTCTAACCTCCCGATCAAGATCGACAAGTCGGTGTGCCTCCTGATCCGCGTCGAAAAACTTGGCATTCGGAACAATCTCGCGCAGACACGCGCAAAATGTGCTTTTGCCTGTAGAAATTCCGCCGGTGATCCCGATGACAGCCATTTCAGTGAAATTAAAAGGAGGCCCCGGTTGCGGAGCGACTTCATTTCTCCACCGATAATTGTCTAATCCACGGAGCGCTCTTTGAGCAAAACAAAAAGCCGTCACGTTGCGTAACGTAACGGCCAATTGTTAACTGACGGCTGCTTCGTTAGGCTCGGCAGCTTATTGTTTATTGAGCACTACTTGTGGCGCAGACTTGCTCATTTCAACCTGGGCGCTCACTTTCTGAATTTGCGAGGCCTGCTCCTTCAGGCTTGCTGTCAAAGCCCTGATTTCCTGCTGCTGTTGCGCGGCGGTGGCTTCTAATTTTTCCACTTTGCCATGCTCTTTAAGGAACTCATTCAGCAACATGGCGTTTACCGCCTCGTAGCGCACCGTGAAAACCTCACCTTTGGCGTCACGAGTCACTAAAGCGGGGCTGACCTTTGCTACTTCCTCAGCCACGAGACCGAACTGTGGGATGCCATTTGGATCGATTGCCTCTTTGTAACGGAACGTCACTGGCTTCAGCGCGAGAATCGCTTCGCTTGCCTTGTCCATGGGCTTGATCTGTTCCTTGAAACGCTTCGAAGAAGGTGCCACGCCAAGCTGTCCGCTGCCGTTTACAAAGACTCCCGACCCGGAAACCGTTGTCCCACTGATGCCGGCGATAAAAGTCCGTGTCTCGATCCCTTGTCTGCCAATGCGGATCGCGTCAGACTCGCCAGCGACACCTGGATTGGCGATATCAATATTGTTATCACCTGTCGTCAGGTTTATGCCAGCGTTAACACCCAATGCAATGTTTGCGGTGCCGGTCATATTGTTTACGAGCGCTTGAGAACCAATCGCCGTGTTGGAGTCGCCCATTGTATTTTTAAACAGGGCACTGAAACCAATAGCTGTGTTGCCATTGCCGTCGCTGTCGTCAAAGAGCGCTTGAAAACCAAGGGCGGTGTTCCAGACGCCGGTGGTACGACTATTGAGGGCCTGAACTCCCTCAGCAGTGTTGGCGCCTGGGTAGCCGCCATCAGGTGCCGGCGTCACTGCCTGGGCTCTGGGCGAGAGCCCAAAGCAGGCAAGCACGAGCGCGATGGGAAGGAAAGTTCCTTTTAGGGATTGAGCTGCTGTTTTATACCAAATTAATGAGTGCATAATTGTGATCTTTCTGTTTCCCGGAGGTTATTTTTGCTGTTTTGGCTGAAACGGACAAAGAACCGCCCCGGGTGACACATCCCTTCGTCCGATTCAGCCGTTCACATTTGACAACGCTGTCGCACATAACCGTAGATGTAGAAATTTTAAGAAAATCTTGTCTTAGCTGATCGCTATTCTGGTTTCGCCTTTTTGCGACGGGTAAAAGCTGGCTATCTTCCTAGCGTATGACCGAGCAGATCTTGGCAGGAAAAACAGGTGTTGTCTTTGGCGTGGCGAACAAGCGCAGCATTGCCTGGGCGATCGCGAAGGCCTGGGCCGCGGCCGGTGCGCGCCTGATTTTTAATTATCAAGGCGAGCGGCTAAAGGAAAATGTCCAAGAGCTGATCGGCGAATTTGGAGAGAAGACGCCATTATTTCCCTGCGACGTTTCGAGTGATGACGAGATCAGGGCATTTTTCGGAAGCGTCCGCGCCGAGACCGAGCGCCTCGACTTGATGCTCCACTCGCTTGCGTTCGCGCCCAAAGAAGCGCTGGAAGGCGATTTTGTCAGTACGACACGCGAAGCGTTTCGCACCGCGCACGATATTAGCGCCTACTCGCTCGTGGCGCTTGCCCGGGAAGTCGCGCCGATGATGACAAACGGCGGCAGCATTGTGGCTATGACTTATTACGGCTCAGAGAAAGTGGTGCCACACTACAATGTCATGGGTGTGGCGAAAGCGAGCCTCGAAGCAAGCACGCGTTATCTTGCCTATGACCTCGGCCCAAAGAAAATTCGGGTCAATTGCATTTCCGCCGGGCCGGTGCAAACGCTCGCGGCACGCGGCATCAGCGGTTTCACGCAGATGTTGAAACATTATCAGGAACGCGCGCCTTTGAAACGCAGCTGCGATCCTGCCGAGCTGGGTGAGACCGGGGTGTTTCTCGCAAGCGACGGCGCCGCGGCGATCACCGGGCAAGTCATCTACGTGGACGGCGGCTATCAGATAATGGGGATGTAGCAACTTGATTTCCGGGCAGGTCATCTACGTCGATGGCGGCTACCAGATAATGGGAATGTGAGACGATTTCAGATTTCAGATTTTCGATTTCCGATCTAAAAGCGAACCTAATCAGTGGATCTGAAACAAAAGCTCGTTGAGCTCCTTGAGGCTGATGCGGTAAGTAACGAGCCCGAAGTGCTCGCCGAGCACAGTGGCGACAAATGGTTCGCGGCGCACGAGCCTGAAGTTGTTGTCTTTGCAAGATCGACAAGTGACGTAAAAGGACTGCTCCAATTTGCGTCGGCCAAAAAAATTCCGGTCACGGCGCGGGGCGGCGGATTTGGCTATGTGGGCGGGTGCGTTCCGGCGCGCGGCGGGATCGTCTTGTCCCTTGTGCAGATGAATCGGATCAAGGAAATCAACTTTGCCGATGCGGTTGCTATTGTTGAGCCGGGCGCGTTTACGGCTGACCTGAAGGCGGCCGTGCGCGCGCAAAAATTATTCTATCCGCCGGACCCAGCGAGCATGAAAGATTGCACAATCGGCGGCAACGTTGCGACTAACGCGGGCGGTCCGCGGTGCTTGAAATATGGCGTGACGCGCAATTACGTAATCGGACTTGAGGTAGTGCTGGCGAATGGAGAAGTCCTTCGGACGGGCGGACGTGTTCATAAGAACAAAACCGGATTCGATTTGATTGGGCTCTTTGTCGGTTCGGAAGGAATGCTCGGTGTGGTGACGGAGATCGCGCTACGTTTGCTGCCACTTCCTCCGGCGCGCGCTACCTTGTCGGCTGCATTTGCAACCGCCACACAAGCCGCTGCAGCGGTGCAAACGATTTTCGCGGCAGGATTTCTGCCTGCCTCGCTCGAAATTGCCGACCATTTTACGTTGGAAGCAGCACGGCGCGATCTTCGCAAGATGATTGTTCCGCCAGGCAGCGCCCATTTGCTCGTCGATCTTGATGGCCAGGGGGAGAGCGTGCGCAGTGAAGCGGAGGCAATTCGCAAATTGCTGGCGGCGAAAAAACCAAACGCGCTCGAGATGGCGACTGGTGAAGCGGATTGCGAAGAGCTTTGGGCGTTGCGCCGCGAGTTCAGTAATTCGCTCCGGGCAACCGGTCTAACAAAATTAAATCAGGACGTGGTCGTGCCGCGCAGCCATCTTGTCGATCTAATGGAATTCGCTGAGAGGCTGCATGCAAAACATGGATTTCCGATAGCCTGTTTTGGCCATGCCGGTGACGGCAATATTCATGTCAATATCATGGCGGATCAATATAATCGTGAGCCCGCCGTGCGCGACAAAGTGGAACAAGCCCTCGACGATCTTTTTGCACAGGTGCTGGCTTGGGGCGGAGTGATCACAGGCGAGCACGGAATCGGTCTGGCGAAGAAACGCTGGTGGCCGGACGCGACGACGAATGCCGTGCGCGAGGTGCATCGCAAGCTCAAACACGCGCTCGATCCGGATGGGATCCTGAATCCGGGAAAATTTGTTGACTAGTCCCCATCTGCGGTGAGATTGGACGACTCCGTTACGGCGCATCTGAAAGTCAACGCGACCGGCGCGCATCCGCGTCATCGTGAACGAATCTATAAAGAAGACATGATGTCTTCTTTTCCGCGTTGCACTGAGCTGATACGAAATGAAACCCGGACGAATTACTCACGCCATCGCGGTTCTGCTTTCGTCGATCTCGTCTCTTTTTGCATACTCGACCTCTTCAAAAGCAGAACCGACCAAGGTAAAGTTCAGCAAAAAATCGAACAAATTGTCCGAAGATCTTTCGCTCAGGGTCGATCCCATCTCCTTTTCTCCAGGGCATCTATCTGGGCCACCTGAGCCGGGACAGCGTTATCCGTGGAAAAAAAATATTGTGACAACTATCTTTTGGATCGGTGAACAGCCGAGCGGAAATAATCCAGTCCCGAATCGCTCGAGTTCCTGGGATAAAGACTGGACGAAAAACTACGGCGGGTTTGACGATCCCAATCCCGCGCGCCGGAGCAATTACATTCCAGTAAAATTCACGCCCCGGCAGAATCCATTTTACTGCGCGCTTCCTTACAGCGACAAGGCTACCACGGGGCACCGACCAGAAGCGCCACGCGTTGTCCCCTGGTTTAAGGAAGCGTATCAAGGCCCCGCCGTTTCGACTTGCAAAGATCGATGGATTGCGATCCGCAAAGGCAGTCGAACCGTTTATGCGCAGTGGGAAGACGCCGGACCGTTTCGCACAGACCATTGGCAATATGTTTTTGGCGACGAACGGCCAAAACCAAATCTCAATAAAGGTGCCGGTCTCGATGTTTCGCCGGCCGTGCGTGATTACCTCGGATTAAACGAAACTGATGTGACCGATTGGAGGTTTGTGGACTTTAGTGAAGTGCCGCGCGGCCCGTGGTCAACCTTGGGAGAAAACAACACTTTCGTGATTAACGAACGTAAGAGAGACAGGGAATTGGCGGAGGCGCTGAAATCAGGCGGATCTGCCATCGCACGCTGAACGCGACCTCGCGTAGGAAACAATTCCGAGTTAATGGAGAATCGCCGATTGGCTGGTCCTTTTTGTTCCGCAATCCTTATTTCATTCGGCGTTAGCATTGCAGCTGAAATTGGCGGAGGCGCTGAAAACGGCAAGCTGTTCACTGGCAAAGTGGCGATGGGTGATTGGATGAGCGATGCGCCTGGCGTGCGCCGAAGATTTGCCGCTGCCCAGTTCGAATGTTCTGGCGATTAACCTGCCGCATGTCGTTGGGCGCCCGGCGGGGCGCAGCTTCACCTCTAGGCTTTAAGATCGATTTTGTACGCAAGCGGGTTCCGCAATCCTCGATTTCTGCTCACTGCACCAAACGGAGACGTCTTCATCAGCGAGAGCCGCGCCAATCAAATCAAAGTGCTGCGCGACACGAAAAATCGCGGAACACCAGAAACCACTGAAATATTTGCTGAACGCGATTCAAACAAGCCGTTCGGCATCGCGTTTTATCCGCCCGGTAATGATCCACAGTTTTTTATACGTAGCGAATACTGATGGCATAATTCGTTTTCCGTACCGGAACGGCGAGCTCAAAGCACGTGCTCCGGCTGAAACGACGGTCGCGAAACTTTCCGGCGGCGCAGCGCTTCTGCGCAGCGGCGGACATTGGAAACGCGACATTCTCTTCTCCCCCAACGGCAAGAAAATGTATGTCTCAATCGGCTCGCGCTCCAACGATTCCGATAATTCCGCGGAAGCAGATGGCGCGCGCATTTCGAGTTTGATTCTAACAGCAGCGGGCAAAAGATATTTTCGCCGCATTTCACGGCTCGTGGAACCGAACAAAACGCACCGGTTACAAAATCGTGCGCATCCCGTTTGATCACTCCACCGGCAAACCGCGCGGCGAGTACAAAGATTTCGTTACCGGCTTCGTTACGCCCGAAGGCAATGTATGAGGCTGCCCCGCCGTCGGGATCGCGGTCACGAAAGAAGGCAACCTCCTTTTCAGCGAAGACGGCACCGACACGATCTGGCGGGTGAGCTACGCCAGGTAAGCCGGGGCAAAACGATCGTCCAAATCATTTTCACTGATTCGGCCTTGCCGGAACCACCAGGGATGATTCAAAAGGAACTCTGGAGGTGATATGGCCAACGGACGAAAATTACTCGCCTACACGTTGCCGATGGTGACGTTCAGCTTTCTGCTTGGGGCCGTCAGCGTGCTACACAAGATCGGCAACAACATATGGTTTACCTCGGCGGAATACTGGATTTATCCGGTGCAAACGATTCTTTGTGGGGCGCTGCTGATCCGTTTTTACCGCGAATATCGTTTTCGGTCTCCCAGCCGAGTTGGTTTCATCATGGTGACCGGCGTTTTAGTTTTTCTCCTCTGGATTTCGCCACAACAATTTCTTGGATTGCCACCGCGCACGATCGGCTTCAATCCGGCCAGCATCTTCGGCAATCAGTCACCGCTTTACTGGCCAACTATCATTCTGCGTTTCCTTCGGCTGGTTATAGTGGTTCCGTTTGTCGAAGAAATCTTCTGGCGCGGTTTTCTCCTTCGTTATTTTATCGACGAAAACTTCGAGCGCGTTCCATTTGGCGCATTTTCCTGGCTTTCGTTCTCGATCGTAGCGCTGAGTTTTGCTCTTTCACATTCGCCTCCTGATTGGCCAGTCGCGCTGGTGACCGGAGTAATCTACAACGGTGTCGCTTACCGAACGAAAAATCTCTCTTCATGCATTTTGACGCATGCAATTACGAATCTGCTTCTTGGACTGTGGATCATGAAAACAAAACAGTGGGGATTCTGGTGAGTGTGCCCATTGTTTACGTTGCGAGCTGACGACGGTCTGAGAGCTCCGTCGATATTGTCAGGCCACAAGAAATCGGTCCAACGCGGGAAAAGAGGATTGCCGCGGGCTGTCTCGCGCATAATCTGCGATGCGCAGCATGAAGATCGGTTTTGCTCAAATTAACCCGACTGTCGGGGATTTGAGTGGCAATTTTAAGCTGATCCTGCACGCTTATGAGCGCCTCGCTGCTGCCGGGGCGGAACTGGTCCTGACCCCTGAACTGGCCATTCCCGGATACCCGCCGCAGGATCTCATCTTCAAATCGCGTTTTGTGCCGGAGAACCTCGCCATTCTCGAACAACTCCATTCTCGTGTGGGAAGCGCGGCGCTGCTGGTCGGTTTCGTCGATCGGAATGCGGGACGCGGCAAGCCGTTTCACAATGCTGCCGCCCTGCTCGAAATCGGCAAACCGATTCGCAAGGCTTACAAATCGCTATTGCCGACCTACGACGTCTTTGATGAAGATCGGTATTTCGAACCAGCCAGTCGCGTCGAAGCCTTTGATGTTGTTGGCAAAAAAATCGGCGTTACGATTTGCGAAGATATTTGGACGGAACATTATCTGCCTCGGCCGCTCTACGATGTCGAACCCGTGCGCGGACTGATCGAGCAGGGCGCTGAAATCATCGTCAACATCAGCGCGTCACCGTTTACTTTGCACAAGCCGGCAATTCGTCACGAAATGGTCGCGGCCTTGGCGCGCGCCTATCAACGGCCGATTTGTTATTGCAATTCGGTCGGCGGCAACGATCAACTTGTCTTCGATGGAAACTCCATCGCGGTCAATTCATCAGGCCAGCTCATCGCGCAATTGGCGAGCTTCCGGGAAGAGGAGGCGGTTATCGAGACTGATACGAGTTTCATGATCGAATTTCACGAGGGCAAGCCGCCGGAGGAGATCTTTGCGGCGTTGTCGCTAGGCCTGCGCGATTATTCCCGGAAGTGCAATTTTAGGTCCGCCGTGCTTGGTCTGAGTGGCGGGATTGATTCCGCAGTGGTCGCCGCAATTGCGGTGGACGCGCTCGGAGCGGAGAACGTGACCGGGGTTTCCATGCCCAGCCCGTATTCCTCGCGCGGCAGTGTTGACGATGCGCTCGCGCTCGCCCGCAATCTCGGGATCAAATGTCTCGAGATTCCGATTGCTGATTCGTTCAAAGCTTTCAAAGCACAGTTCGGAGAAATTTTCAAGGGACTGCCTGAAAACGAGACCGAGGAAAATATGCAACCACGCTTGCGCGCCATGACCCTGATGGCGCTCTCAAACAAGTTCGGGCATCTGTTGCTCACCACCGGAAATAAAAGCGAGCTTGCAGTCGGCTACTGCACAATCTACGGCGACATGGCGGGCGGGCTCGCCGTGATCAGCGATGTGCCGAAAACAATGGTTTACGAGCTGGCGGGCTGGATCAACTCCGATTATTCAGCGCGATCAGGGCGCAAGCGCGAAATCATCCCACGATCAATAATCGAAAAGCCGCCCAGCGCGGAGTTGAAGCCCGGTCAAAAGGACCAGGACGTCCTTCCGCCCTACGAGATTCTCGATGAAATCCTGCGCCTCTACGTGGAGGAAAACTTGAGCGCGCGCGACATCATCACCCACGGATTTGACAAGAAGACAGTGCGCTGGGTGCAGCGACGCGTCGATTTAAACGAGTACAAACGCGAGCAGGCCGCGCCGGGATTGAAAGTAACGAGTCGCGCGTTC
>QHOJ01000304.1 GCA_003218735.1 Verrucomicrobiota bacterium | reverse complement strand
CCGCCGCCGGCAATGGCGCGAAGTTTTCCGGCGCGATCGAACACTTCGAAAACGATCCCGGTATAGTAGGCAAGCCCGCGAACAATTCCTACATCGACGGCCACGAAATCGGCCAAGCCACGAGCCCGCAAACCATCGACAAGGCTCTCAAGCTTTTCGCTCTTGCCGCCGTCACGCAAAATGGCGAATACCGGATCGGCCAGCTTGCCAAGTTTCGCCCGCGTATTTTCCGGCGACTCGCGCCCAGACTTGTCGATGACTTGGAGCAATTCGTCCCAGCGATCAGATGGAACACCTTTCCGTTGCAGAAAATCGGTCCAGAACTCACGGTCGCTGATCCGGACGACGACATCTTTTTCTGTCAGATCAAAAGCGCGCAGCACATCAATGCAAAGGGCGACCAACTCGATATCTGCGCCGAGAGCATTTTCCCCAACAATGTCGCAATTGAGCTGAAAATGTTCGCGCAGGCGACCTCGCTGTTGTTTTTCGTGGCGAAAAAATGGGCCGATGGAAAACCACTTCAGCGGCTTTTTGAATTCGCGCTCGTGCGCGGCAATGACGCGAGCGAGCGTGGGCGTGAGTTCAGGACGCAGCGCAACCTCGCGCTCGCCTTTATCAGTAAAATTGAAAAGCTGATCGACAATCTCCGCGCCACTTTTTTTTCGGTAAAGATCGGTGGGCTCGAGCACGGGGCCATCCCAGTCGACGAAGCCATAACGCCGAGCCACTTCGCGCCAGCGCGAGAAAATGTAACTGCGCGCCGCGCAGTCATCAGGCAGGAAATCGCGAAAACCGGGTAGTGCCCGCATACTTATTTAGCTTTGGGCGAGGCAAGGCAATTACGCCTGTCGATGCGGCCATGCGACGCGGAATTTACGATAAGAAGATACAATTGAATAAAGTCCGGCATTAATGGGCCGGATACATCCACGATGAACGAGATTAGTGAAAATATTGGCAGCGGGAGCAACGTGCGCGGCAGCGGTCGGCATAGCTTTCGCGCAGGAGACCACCACGACGACGACAACGAACCCTGTGACAGGCACGACGACTACCGAGTCGGCGACGGCCACAACCACAGGCACGATTGCGGCTTACACGCCGGATTCGGATTATATCATGTTTCGCACGTCAACGGCTGCGGCCCCGGTTCGGTATTACTACACGAAAGACACAACCATTCTGGATCCAGAGGGGCATACCGTGACCTGGTCGGCGATTCGGCCAGACATGCCGGCGACGGTTTATTACACGAATGTCGGTGACCGCGTGGTTGTTCGCAAAGTCGTGTTGAGCCAGCCCGCAGCGGTCTACGAGAAGAAAGAGACCACAACGACGACAACAAAGCCGTAATCGCGAAAAGTTGTTTGTTTGGTAGAATCAAAGGCGCTCGCGGAAGCTTTCGCGAGCGCTTTTTTCTGTGGCGAGGTCGCTACGTAAAGGTGGTGGCACTCGGAAGCTAATCTTGCACGGCTCGCGCAGGGCGACGGTTATAGATGTTCAATCGCCGTAGCCATGTGGAAATTTCTGGTGCCATTTCCAAGCACTGTCGATAATCGCGTCAAGTGACTCGAACTGCGGTTGCCACCCAAGATCACGTTTGATTTTTTCCGACGAAGCGATCAGCCGCGGGGGGTCGCCGGGCCGGCGGGGCTTTTCGACGATATCGATCTTTCGTCCGGTGATTTTCCGGCAAGCCGCGATGACTTCACGAACACTGGAGCCGTCCCCGGTGCCAAGATTATAAAATTCGCTCTTGCCTGCGCCCAAGGCCAGAAGATGCGCTCGAACGAGATCGACAATGTGGATGTAGTCGCGAATACAGGTGCCGTCTGGTGTTTCATAATCAGTGCCGTAGATTTCCACGTCCGGTTTTTGACCGAGCGCGACCTTAAGCACGTTTGGGATCAAGTGCGTCTCGATCCGGTGATCTTCCCCGAAATTCTCCGATGCGCCGGCTGCATTGAAATAACGCAGGGAAACGAACTTCAAACCATGAATCTCGCCGTACCAGCGCAAAATCTTTTCATAGGCAAGCTTGGATTCACCATACGGATTGATTGGGCGCGCCGGCGCAGTTTCGTCGATTGGGACGCGCTCCGGCGGCCCGAAAATCGCGCAGGTCGAAGAAAAAACGAGCCGCCCGACGCGCGTTGCAACCATGGCATCGAGCAGGTTCAAACCGTTGGAGATGTTGTTGCGAAAATATTTGGAGGGATCGCGCATTGACTCACCGACAAGCGCACTTGCGGCGAAATGCATCACTGCGTCCGGTCCTATACTCGAGAGCGCAGCCTCGATTTGGCTACGGTCGGCCAAATCGCCGATGATGAAATTCGCCCGCGAATCCACCGCGCGGCGATGGCCTTCGCCAAGATTATCGAAGACCGCAACCTGGTGGCCTTCATCAAGAAGCAATTCTGTGCAGATGCTCCCGATGTAACCGGCGCCGCCAACGATGAGAATTTTCACGCGTTGGGAAAATGTGGCGCGCCTCGCGTTAAATCAACGGAGACCATCTGCCGCACGCAATGGTTTTTGCAGCGCGGCGCGAGCACCTTCAAGCTTTGTTCCTCCGATCCCCATTGCAAAATATCGATATCGACGTGGCGCACACCCCAACGATGCATGTCGAGGCGGCTCGCCTTGTAAAGGTCGATCGTTTCGGTTCCCACGAGCGCAGTGCCGTAATCGTCAATTATGTATTCCTCGTTTGTATCGGCGATTCGAAACCGGGTGCCGAGCGGGAAGCGTGACCAATCGGACGCGGCGCTCATCACGTGGCATCCTGAAAGAAAGGCGCCGACCGCGTTGTGGGCTCCGCCTCTTTCGGTGTGCGTGTAAGCGGTGGTGCGCACGTTTGGTATGCGCTGCCCGCTGACGAGGGTCGGCTTGGATTGCGTCGCACAGCCAACGACTAGGCCCGCGACTATCGCTGCAACTGTAAGGTTAAGGCACTTCGGCATTTGCAATATCGTGGCCTCAATAGCAATTGAAGCGGCGAGAAGCAAGCAATAATTTTCCGATGTGCGCTGAAGACAGCCAAAGAAAGCGGTTGAAACGGTCTGGTTCTGGCAGCCTGTGCCCACCGGCCCAAGCCGGGTTTAATGATAGTTCCGGAATATTACGTGGGAGAGGCCGTGCTGCCGGAAAGCTCAGTTGTGCAATGCGGACAACGCTTTGCCTTGATCGGGATTTTCATTGCGCAGGCCGGGCATTCTTTCTTGTCGGGTTCTTTTTCGGCGGGCTGCCTGAGTTTGTTGATTGCGCGGACTAGCAGAAAAACCGCGCCGGCTACAATGACGAAATTAATTAGCAACGTGATGAAATTGCCGTAATTCCAAGTAATCGCTCCGGCTTTCACTGCGTCAGCGGGCGTGTGGAAAACAGGTGATCCCTCTTTCGCCGCTCGCAGGATAATAAACTTATTTGAGAAATCGAGTCCGCCGGTCAGGAGGCTGATCGGAGGCATGACCACATCTTTAACGAGCGAATTAACGATGGAGCCGAAGGCCGCCCCTATAATCACGCCGACCGCGAGATCGACAGCGTTCCCTTTGATCGCAAACTCCTTAAATTCTTTCCAAACGTTTCCGAGCCGCTTCATACAACGAGGTTAACGAGTTTCTGCGGGATGACGACCACTTTGCGAATGTTCTTGTCGCCCACCAGTTGTTGAATCCTGGGATTCGCCAGCGCCGCGGTTTTCATTTCTTCGTTTGTTGCCGAGATCGATATCTTGATTCGCTCGCGCACTTTTCCGTTCACTTGAATTACCATTTCAATCTCATCTTCGACCAAAAATCGCTCATTGTAACCAGGCCATTTCTGTTCGGTAATGTCACCGACATTATCTTGAAACTTTGCGTTTAACTTTTCCCAGAGCTCGGAAGTGAGATGTGGCGCGAACGGGTTGAGCAAAACGAGAAATGTCCGCACCGCCGAGAACGGAATCGTCTCGGCGTTGATAAATGAGTTTACGAAAATC
>QHOJ01000194.1 GCA_003218735.1 Verrucomicrobiota bacterium | reverse complement strand
GATTGTACTGAAGTAATTCAATCGCTCGACGCACCATGTCGGAAAGACTCGGTTGCTGGCTCCGCTCTTCGACTTGCTTCGCGAACGCGAGATCTACGTTGCTAAAAGCCCCGAAAAGTTTTGGCCGGCGCCATGCGGGAATCCCTTCAAGCTCGGCCCGGGTGCGCACGATATCGAATCCATTGCGACGCAGCTCGAGTAGAAGGTCGCGCCCGTCCTGTCTCTCTCCTCCCTTTGTGGCGGGAAGAAACTGCGCCACGCCGCCACCCATCGCGATGTCGATCTTCCCCCTCTCGACAAATTCTGCGGCGATGCCGTCGACATCGTTCGGATCAACCGGATGCGCATAAAACGCTGCGCTGGTTGGTGCAGTGAGTTTTCCATCTGTTACCAGACCGGTGGCCCGTCCATGCTCCCGCGCCAATTCAATGATGCTCGTGATTGGTTTTCCGCGGCCATCGACCGCAATGGCGCGATTAGCCACTCTCACTCCGGTCGCAATCGCAGTTGCGGCGGCCGCCTGGTCCGGAGCGGCGAAATCTTTTGAGTAATTGATCAGCAAAGCCAGATGGCTCATCGAATCGAGATTCAAATGTGCGTCGGCCCCGCCGGCATACGCGCGTGTTGGAGCCAGGCGACTGGGGGACAGTCCCTCCCCGATGAACAAGATAATTCCGAAGGGTTTCCGAATCACCCAGTGCTGAAAATACAGAACGCCAAGCCCGGCAAAAGCGAGGAGACACAAAAGCGCCAGCAACTGGTTACGCCACTTCACGAGGCGATGTAGGCGTTCGGCCTCTCTGTTGTCAATCCCGATACTCGGGACTTGTCGATCTTCCCAATCACCGGCAAAGTGCGGCGCATATGGCGGGCCCGGTCATGCTCATTATTCGTGATGGCTGGGGTATTAATCCCGGCGGTCGGAAGGAGCGCGAACAAAATGGTGACGCAACCCTTCTCGCCCGAACGCCGTTTCACGACAAACTGTATCAAGAATATCCAAGTGCCAAATTGAGCGCGAGCGGAGCTGACGTCGGATTGCCCGAAGGACAGATGGGCAACTCAGAAGTTGGCCATCTCAAGTTGGGAGCGGGCAGGATCGTTTATCAGGACCTGACTCGAATTAACAAAGCAATCGAGGAGGGCGAACTGAGGCGCAACCGAGTATTGCAGGAAATGTTCGCCGACGCGCGCGGTCATCGGCTCCATTTGCTTGGACTGGTTTCCGATGGCGGTGTTCACAGTCACTACTCGCATCTAATCGCACTTGCGAATGCCGCGCGAGAAACAGGCGTTCCCGAAATTCTCGTTCACGCTTTCACAGACGGACGTGATGCGTCGCCCACGGGTGGCGCCGATTATCTAAAAATATGCACGGCCGCTACTTCGCGATGGATCGCGATCGCCGCTGGGACCGGACCAAAAACGCCTGGGACGCAATTGTTCTCGGTCGCGGCGAATTCTGCAAATCATCACCATCCGCCGCAGTAGATCGGCAATATAAGGACGGAAAAACCGACGAATTCATGCCACCGCTTATTTTTTCTTACCCAAATGAGCAGCGCGTGCGTGATGGCGATACAGTCATGTTTTTCAATTTCCGGGCCGATCGCGCCCGGCAATTGTCGCAAGCCTTTTTGGTAAAGGACTTCGACGGCTTCAATCGCGGAGTGTGGCCGCAGGTCCACTTTGTCTCTCTCACCCAGTATGATGTCACCTATCCGTCGCCGTTCATTTTTGCTCCGGCAGAGCTGCCGCAGATTTTGGGCGAAGTTGTAAGCGCGGCTGGCAAGTCGCAACTGCGCATTGCCGAGACCGAAAAATATCCCCACGTAACTTACTTTTTTAACGGTGGAATCGAGCGCGCGTTTCCCGGCGAAGACCGAAAAATCATTCCGTCGCCAAAAGTTGCAACCTACGATCTACAGCCGGAAATGAGCGCTCGTGCGGTGACCGATGAGGCGCTCGCGCGAATGGCAGATTGCGATTTAATCATTCTCAACTTTGCTAATCCGGACATGGTCGGACACACCGGAGTTCTAGGAGCCGCAATCAAAGCCGTGGAAACGGTGGACGAATGTGTTAAGCGCATTATTTCGAAGCTTCTCGATCTTGACGGTAAATGCATCGTCACTGCCGATCACGGAAATTGCGAACAGATGCGTAATCCAGACGGCTCACCCAACACCGCACACACAACGAACCTTGTCCATTTTATTTACGTGGCCAAGGATGCGGCGCAGTTCCGCTGCGAAGATGGGATCCTCGCCGATGTCGCGCCAACCCTCTTGTTTCTTCTCGGGCTTTCACAGCCAAAGGAGATGACGGGGCACAATTTGCTTGTGCCGATTTCGCTAAAGAACGATACGGCCTAGAAAGGTCGACAACGCTCGGCGATGATGTCGTCCAACGTGATTTCTAATTGTCGGTTCAAAACTCGCGTGCCCGTGATGGCGATGCGTTGCAAAAAGCGAAGTCGATCCTCGGCCGTTGTTTCGTGCCAGACCGGTTTGCGCCTCAGCGTGAGCGTGCCATCATGTTCCACAAGCGCGCCCCATCCCACCGGAATCTCCGAATCGCGGAACAGCTCGGCAGGCAGGACGAGGAAGAACAAATTGGCACAACGGTAGCGCATCAATTTGTCGAACTTCGTGCAATCGTAGAGACGATTTTGCAGCGCACTTAGCTGACGCAAAACACGCGTATATCCACTGTGGCCGATGGCCGTAAAATCGTGTGAAGTAAATTCTGGAAAGAGCGAATCATTGATGCGGAGATTGGGGTAATGCACTCGCAGATTGTTTTCGAGGATCTGACGGCGGTGGCAGACCGCATCGAGGAGTTTGCGAGCGCTCTCGCTGTGGCAATTATCCCTTCGCAAATCCCAGAGCGCTTGCTTGCATTCAAAAATCGCCGTCGATCCGAACTTTTTCGGCAGCGCTCGATAGGCAACGACGTCGGCGCGATATCGGCATCGCGGCAAACTGACTTCGATTGCGCATGCCGAGTAGCCATGCGCTTGCGCCCAGACGAAAGCGAGCCGTTTTAGCCGCGCATGCCTCTTTGTTTCACCGCGGCCATTATTCATTCCCGGGTCCATGCCGCCAGTTCGCGTGCCCAATATGTAATGACGACGTCTGCTCCAGCGCGTTTGAGAGCAGTCATAATTTCGAGAACAGCCGCGCGTTCCTCCACAATCCCTTTCTCGACGGCCGCGTTGATCATCGCGTACTCGCCGCTTACGTGATAAGCCGCCATCGGCTTTCCAAAACGCTCATGGGCGCGCCACAAAATGTCGATGTACGGCAAGGCAGGCTTCACCATGACGATGTCCGCTCCTTCATCGATATCCAGAGCAACCTCACGCAAGGCTTCATCCGGGTTGGCGTAATCCATCTGATAAGAACGACGATCGCCAAATTGCGGCACGCTTTCCGCGGCCTCGCGGAAAGGACCGTAAAAAGCCGACGCAAATTTGGCTGCGTAACTCATGATCCCAATTTGATCGAAGCCACCGGCGTCGAGTGCCTCGCGGATGGCGCCGATCCTGCCGTCCATCATATCGCTTGGTGCGACCATGTCTGCACCGGCTGCGGCGTGGGAAAGCGCGGTTTTAACCAAGAGATCGACCGTCTCGTCGTTGAGTACGTGGAAATGGTCGCCATCGATCCGCGTGACGCCGCAATGACCGTGACTCATGTATTCGCATAAGCAAACATCGGTAATGGTGACGAGATCGGGGCATTTCGATTTAATCGTCCTTAGCGCTTTTTGAACGACCCCGTTTTCAGCGTAGGCGCCACTTGCTTGCTCGTCTTTTTTTTCCGGAATACCGAAAAGCAGGACCGCCTGCAACCCGAGATCCTGAGCGCGCTGGGCTTCATCGACAATTTCCTTCAGGGAGAGTTGAAAAACGCCCGGCATGCTCGCGATCGCACATCGCCGCTCGACTTTTTCGCTTACAAAAAGGGGAAGAACGAAATCGTGTGCGCTCAGTTGCGTCTCGCGGATGAGATTTCGCAGAGAAGGGGAACGCCGTAAGCGGCGCGGGCGATGCACCAATCTTCTCATGAGCGAAGCGTACCCGTTCGATGGAAACGCCGCAAGCTCGCCATAGGACGAGTCCGTCCGACTGGCGGACTTGACGCGGAGAAGCGTTCCATGTAGCGCCTGCTTGGCAGTCCGATATGAAACATCCAGTCCCGATTCGCACGACCGATTACCTGCTAGTCGATATCAGCAACTCGTATACGAAGTTTGCTTTCGCATCGACAAAGCGGATTTCGGCTCCGGCTCGGATCGCCACCAACAAACTTTCGAGCACTCTATTCTTGCGCTTCTTGAAACAGCGAAGGGTTCGCCAGGTGGTGGTCTCTTCGGTCGTGCCAAAGAAAAATTCTGCAATCTCGAAAGCTGCCGGACAAACTGGAGTGGTCTGGCTGGATTCGACACTGAAACTGGGGGTGGGGATTGATTATCCCGCTCCGAAATCAATTGGAGCCGATCGGCTGGCGAACGCCGCGGCAGCTGCAGCACTTTATGGTTGTCCCGCCATCGTGGTGGATTTCGGGACCGCAGTGACCTTTGACATCGTTTCCGCGCGCCGCAATTACATTGGCGGAGTCATCGCGCCGGGGCTCGAAGCCATGACCAATTTTCTTTACCAACGAACGGCGCTATTGCCGAAGCTCTCTTTGAAAGAGCCGCGACGCGCGATTGGAAGATCGACAATCGGGGCGATGTTGTCTGGCGCAGTATTCGGTTATCGCGGGCTCGTCCGCGAGATTCTTGCACGGATCAGGGCGGAAGGATTTCCGCGCAGGAAACTTCACATCGTGGCCACAGGCGGTTACGCGCGACTGATCGCGGCGCAGTTGCCGGAGATCACGGCGGTTCGTTCCCATCTCACTCTGGAAGGTCTGCGGATCATAGCCAACCTCAATTCATGATTTTTGGCTGGATAAATTAACCTCTCTTCGCGCAGTTGTATTGGGCGCGATTTCTGCGAAACTGGGCGAAGTCGATTGAAAATTTGCAGTTGTCATCGCGAATAAGGAAAGCTTCTATCTAGCCGTATGAAAATTTGGAAAATCGCTGCGGTTGCAGCACTCGCGCTCAGTTCGTTTGCAGCAGAGAACGTCGCTCCGACGAAAACGGAACTGGAGGACATGTACACCAAAGCGTTCCACGAGTTCGATGCGAACAACTTTCCGCAAGCGCTAAAGGAACTCGACGCGATCGATGCACGCCAGCCCGACCTGGCGGCCTCCCAAAATTTGCGTGGCGTGATCCTGATGCGCCAGGGCATCTACGATAAGGCAGAGGTGGCCTTACTCGAGGCGGCGCGTATCGACCCGAAGTTTTGGAATGCGCGCTTTAACCTGGCGGAAATTCCATTCCTCAAAAAAGATTGGGCGGAAGCGCGCAAGCGCTTTGAGAAACTCCTCTCTAGCAGCCAGTCTGATCTGGCAAGCGAAGCATCGCAGCTCATTCAATACAAAATTCTTTTGACTTACTTGCTCGAAGGAAAGGAGAACATGGTCGATTCCATTTTGGCCAAGTTGGAGCTTTCGCCCGATACGCCGGCTGTTGACTATGTAAAAGCGGCCGTCGCGCTCCAACACAAGAATGGAAAAGAAGCAAAAGACTGGACGGCCGCAGCAGAGAAGAACTTTTCTCCGCAACTGAACAAGCTTTTCGCAGAATCACTCTACGAAGTCGGCTGGCTGGAAAAACCAACTGGACAGACGCGCGCCTCCCTGCCTCTTACGACGGCCGCTGAGCGCTCGGAAAAAACAAAGGCTGTAGCGCGTTCAAAATTCGAACAAGCGCAGCAAGCTTTGCGTCAGCGCGACTTCACGACTGCTGCCAAACTGGTCGACGAAGCCGACCAGGCGGAGCCGAATCAGCCGTCGACGCTCAATTTACGAGGCGAAATCTTGATGCAGCAGAAGCAATTTGATCAAGCCGAAGCAGCCTTCAAACGGGCAGCCAAGCTCGATCCGAAGTTCCGCGAAGCGCAATACAATCTCGCGCAAATTCCATTTAAGAATAAAGACTATGCCAAAGCGCGGGAGCGTTTCGAAACGCTGTTTAACCAGACTCCAGGAGGGGATAAGAACCAAGCCGCGCAGCTCATCAAATTCAAGATCTACATGACGCTCTTGCTGGAAGGAAAGGAGAGTCGAGCACAGGCGATTATGGAGCAGTTCCAGTTCACGGGGGATACGCCAGCGCTCTACTATGCCCAAGCGGCGTGGGAATTTAAACATAACAACCCAGAGAAGGCGGCCGACTGGACCACATCTGCGAAAAGGATTTATTCGCCGGCGCTAAACAGCGTTTTTGCTGACGCTTTTTATGACGTTGGCTGGATGCAAAGTCCAGAAATCGCGGCAGCGCCCGCACCTGCGCTTGACACAGCCAGTGTCATTGCGTCGCAACCTGAGGGTGGCCCGGCTATTGAGCCGAGCCCTATCCCTGACATGGCTGTTGCCGCAAATAACCGGGCAGAAAAATCGAAGGACGAATCCCTTGCTTCGTCGGCCCCAGCCGCTAACCCGCCGATTCCTCAAATGGAGGCCACGAGTCCGGGAGCAACGACTGAAAATCAATCGGTTGCAACGGGAACAAGCGGTAAGTCTGCCGCTCCGGTTTCGGGATCTACTGTGGAATCCGCGGCTTCCGCTGCGCCCGCTGAAGCGGTAAGCGCTTCTCCTGCGCGACAAAACGAACAGCCAGTCCCCGCGCGAGCACAAGCATCCGGCGCGCTTCCTACCGCGACCGGTCCCGCCCCGGTACTCGCTCCGGCCAGGATCTCCGAGGGCTTGCCAGCCCGTGTTGGAGGAATAGTGAGCCGGCAGACGTTGCTTTTTGGTGGTTTACTGTCGGCCGGCATCTTTCTTTTGGCTTGGGTGGTCGTTCCCAAGCTCCGCCGCTACATTTTCAATACCCAAGGTTACTGGCAGGCCGGATCTCTCGCTAGGCCGGGTACTTTGGAAGCGAACCTTGCGCACGGGGAAAAGGAGGCTGCGCTACGCAGTCAGTTGTTTGGCGGGCCACGCCAGGTTTCGCTACAATTAACGGCGTTGGGGCGGACCGCCTTGTCTTTAGAGAAGCCGAGCGGTGCTTTTGATGGGTTGGCAGAT
>QHOJ01000193.1 GCA_003218735.1 Verrucomicrobiota bacterium | reverse complement strand
GTAGGCCGCGCGTTTATCCCGGTCGATGAGGACATCGTAAGCTTCGCCGAGTTCCTTAAATTTTTCCTCGGCATGAGGGTCATCGGGATTTTTGTCTGGATGGAATTTGACCGCGAGCCTGCGATAAGCACGCTTGACTTCCTCCTCCGAAACGTTGTGCTCCACTCCGAGGACTTCATAATAATCGCGTTTGGTGGTGGCCATTTTCAAAAGTGATGAGTGACCAGTGGTTAGTAACAAGAGAAAGCAGGTTGCTCACTCGTCACGTGTCACGTGTCAATTTCTTTGCCGGACCCGATGAAACGACAACACTCGAAGGCCGCAGTAAACGGTCCTTGAATCGATAACCGCGGCGGGTCTGGCGGATAACGGTGCCTTCCGGAAATTGCTCGCTCGGTTCATGCGCAATCGCTTCGTGCAAATTCGGATCAAATTTTTTTCCCTCTGCTTCAATTGCCTGCAATCCATTTTCGGCGAGGAAATCATTGAGTTGTTTCAGCACGAGAGTCATCCCGGAATAAATCGGAGACTGTTCGCTTTCGCCTCGCGCGGCTTCCAGACCAAGCTTAAAATTGTCGACGATCGCCACCAGCCGCTCCAGCAAAGAAGCGTTCGCATATTTAATCGCATCTTCCTTTTCGCGGGCACAGCGCTTTTTATAATTTTCAAAGTCGGCCTGGCTGCGCAGTGCAAGATCGCGAAAACGGTCGAGATCGGCCTGCAAACCGGCCATCGGATCCTCTGTTTCGCTTCGTTCCATATCGGGTGCAGCCGATAAAGGGGGCGATGTCGATGCCTTGCTCGCGACCTTCGTGGTATTTGCCGGTATCGACCCGTCAGGCTCCCGGCGTTGTTCGGTCATAGGAATCTTTTTCATGTTTTGCGGATAGCGATCAGAGTGATGTCGTCATTTTGGGGCTGCGAACCGGTAAAATTACGGACGTCATCGATGA
This sequence comes from Verrucomicrobiota bacterium, assembly GCA_003218735.1. Lineage (GTDB taxonomy): Bacteria > Verrucomicrobiota > Verrucomicrobiia > Chthoniobacterales > UBA10450 > Udaeobacter. The sequence continues at coordinate 3,970 of QHOJ01000193.1, read as the reverse complement.
CTCGCCGTACAATTGCTTGGGCGCCATCACTCGCGCCGGCCCGGACCGATTCGATCGTGCGCCCAAGACCAAATTCGTCTCCTTCCGAATTTAGCGCTTCCGTTACCCCGTCAGTGTAAAGGACGAGGCAATCATCGCGCTCAAGGGGGATAGCGAAGTCTTTCGTAATTCTATCGAACACGCTTCCGCTGTCAATTCCAAGTACCATCCCAGGGGATTTTACTGGCGTAACGGTTTGTGACTGTTGCTTGTAAAGCAATGGCGCGTCGTGCCCACCGCGTGCGAGGGTGATGCCATTGCGCTCATGATTAAGTATGAGATACGCCATACTGATAAACATGTCTTCCTTAATGTCGGGATAAAGTTGCCGGTTTACTTTTCGCAAAACATCGGCCGGAGAAGGATTCCGCGCCGCCTCAGCACGCAAAACGCTGCGGCAAATCGCCATGATCAGCGATGCCGGAACGCCTTTGCCCGAAACGTCGGCGATTGCAACACCAAGCCGCTCGCCATCGACATGAATGTAATCAAAATAATCGCCGCTCACCTGACGGGCGGGCACGTTAATGCCGCTGATTTGAAACCCCTTAATGGCCGGCGCTTCCGCCGGAAGCAAAATCCGCTGAATATCCCGTGCAATCTCGAGATCGTGATCGAGTCGCTTCTTTTCATTCGCCATCGAGTAAATGATGGCATTGTAAAGGGCAAAGGCGGATTGTTCGGCAATCGATTTAAAAACAATGAAATCGCCTTGCGAAAACGGCGCGCCCATTGGGCCATTGGCAATGGCGAGGACACCGAGCTCTTGTTTTCCGTAGGAAAGCGATGCCGCCATCACGGAGGCAGCCCCAAAAGCACTGCTACGTAGTTTCGCGAGCTCTGGCACTTGGGAGACCTCGCTTAAGCAAACAGAATGCCCTGTTTGCCAGACACGCCCGATAAACCCCTCCCCCGGAGCAATCGAGCGCAGCCGCAGGTAGCTCTCGAGCGCGATCGGAGTGGCGGCCGCTTGCTGTAAAATGTCCGGGGGAACGTCTATAAGCGGTGGGCAACCCTTCGAGATAAAAGCTGGAGTGAGCTTTCCGCCTGTGCGATCCGTCACGTAAAGCGCCCCGCCGTGTGCATCGAGAATACGAGTTCCCCCTTCGACGATGAGCCGGTGCAATTCATTAGGTCGAATGGTGTCGCTGAAAGCTTCTCCCAGCCCGTGGAGAAAATCGAAAACCAGAGTTTCTTCGACCTGAATTTCCTCATGCGAGCGCTCCAACGCTCGAATCCGCCGGGTCTGCGTATAGGCGGTAAAAATCCATCCAGTCACAGACGCCAGAAACAGTCCGAAGAGAAGAATCGGCCACGTCATGAACGGCCAGCTTACTTCGAAGGCGTCTCGTGATGAAGGTCTTGTTTTAAATACTCGAGAACGTCCTTAAAACGAAAGAGATTTTCCGGGGCCGCCTCGCAAAGAGCCTCATGCGCCTCGAGCATCGTTTCCGCTTGCTCGTGTTTTTTTGTCTCTTGCCGCTCATCCTTGGAATCACGTCCAAGTGCCTCACATTCCGGCGCGTTCGAACCATTGGCGTGAATGTCGAATATCTGATCGAGGCCAAGCCCAGAGAGGAGTTCTTGGCTCCGGCTCCCGCAATGAACAACGTGGAGATGGCCGTGGCCGAGTTCCTTCAAGCGCAATGCCACGCTGGCCATTGTGCCCATGAATGTGGAATCCATCATCGCGCAACGCGCCAAATCAATCACAAATTCGCGATAACCGCGGTTGAGCATCTCGCGAGCGAACTCTTTCAGATTCCCGCTGTTCAGGAAACTGCCCTTTCCCTCCACTTTCACCCATACGGCTGGACCATTTACCCCTACTTGAATCGATGACTCCACGTTTGCTAGGCAAAAGATACAAGACCGAAAGGCATGCTGTCAAACCCAAGCAAGACCGTGGAAGTCCCGAGCAATTGACTCGAAATCCGGAAAGTTATGTTTCAGAAACAGCCGATCGCGTTACTCCCACATATAGGAGCGTTTCTCGGCCACAATTCGCCCGTTTTCTATCAACAAGCAACGCCAGCTAATTACTCGCCCGTCGTCAAAGTAATCGTCGCCGATGATCTTGAATTCCGTCTTGTGCGTGCCGTGTACGTTGCGATATGAAATCTCCTGCCCCTGGACATGTTCGTGCAATTTCTCTTGGCGATACTCCAGACGCACCGTTATATCGGCCGGCCGCTTGGCGCGCCAAAAGAAATCGAAATAATCGCCAAAACGTTGACGTTGATCTAACATCGTCACGGCGCCGAACAGGCGGTATTGCCGCTCAAATGTGATTGAAGCCTCCTGCACTGTAGCCGATTTTGACGACGGGGCCGTACTAGAGAGCTTCCCTGGTTTTGACTTGCTACTCGGTGTCTTGCTCTCTCGTTGATGAAGAGGTGTCTGTTCTAGAGAAAAAAGGTTCGTTTTTCGAAATTCGAAATCTTTGCTCAACGCGACCGGGAGTGGTTTTACTTCTTCGAGGACCCTGGGTTCTTCGGCGCCGCTCACAGCGAAAATAGCCAAGGCGTAAGAGATGAAGCCAGATGTTACAGCGGTAAACCTCATTGGCGGAATAAAACCGGCTCTTACGCGTCATGTCAATGCGCCGAAGCCGGAGAACGACGCGAAAACGAAAACTGGCAGCAAAGAGGGTCGTCTGGTGAGCGAGCTTCATTCCATTATGGATTCGATTCTGGCAGCGATGAAATATCGGCCAACTGAATCCGATCAGAAATTATCCTATGCTGCTCCAAAACCTGTTTTCTCTACCAAGATTTACGCATAAATTTCATGGTGCTCGAGGTTTGTTTTGACCGCGGCGTTTATTTACCACAGCAGGATCTCTGGCTCGACCCTTGGGATGCAAAGCGCTTCGCCTTCGTTTCACACGCGCACAGCGACCACGTTGCGCCCCATGATGAGATCATCCTTTCCGATCGCACCGCGCGTTTGATGCACGCCCGACTGCCGGGCATTCGCACCGAGCATGCGTTGCCATTTGGTAAGAGGCGAACGGTGCATGATCTCGATCTCATGTTGTTGCCCGCCGGTCACATCTTTGGTTCGGCACAACTTTGCCTTTTCACAGCGGGTGACACGCTGCTTTACACCGGCGATTTCAAACTACGGCCAGGGAAATCCGCTGAGCAGGCACAATGGCAGCAAGCCGATACACTCATTATGGAGACGACTTTTGGTCTGCCGCGCTATCGATTTCCACCAACTGGGCAAATCATTAATCAAGTAGTCACTTTCTGCCACGAAACAATCGATGAGGGCGAAGTGCCGGTATTGCTCGGCTACTCGTTAGGGAAAGCACAGGAAATTCTCTGCGCGCTCGAGGGAGCCGGAGTGACACCGATGCTCCACCGGTCGGTTTACCGGATGACGCGCATTTACGAACAACTCGGCCAGTCATTTTGCAATTATGTTCGCTACAATGCGAACGATGTCGCTGGGAAAGTTCTCATCTGTCCGCCGAGCGTGAATCGATCACGCATGCTGGAAAAAATTCCACGTAAACGGGTTGCGATGATCAGTGGCTGGGCGGTCGATCCGAATGCAGTTTATCGCTACCAGGTTGATGCCGCGTTTCCGCTCTCAGATCACGCTGATTACAACGACCTGGTTCGCTATGTCGATCTTGTTCAGCCCAAACGTGTGTTGACTCTTCACGGTTTCGCGGCCGAATTCGCGCGCGACCTGCGAGATCGCGGTATGGAGGCGTGGGCGCTGACGGAAGAAAATCAAATGGAGCTCGCGCTGCCGAAAAAAACTGTAGTGACGGGCGTGTCGCCTGCATCTTCGATAGTTGCGGCTGGCGCGGCCAACTCTGCAAAAGATCGACAATCGCTAATCGATTCAGAATTTCGTGGATTTGCTGAAGTCGGCGAGGCGATTGCGGCCACGCCGGCGAAGCTCGAAAAGATAC
>QHOJ01000192.1 GCA_003218735.1 Verrucomicrobiota bacterium | reverse complement strand
GCGCCGCGCGACCGTGCAATGGCATCAACAGATGAGATGGATCAAGGAATTAATCCGGGCGACGAGCGCAACAAAATCGAGATGGTGGCAAACCGTCCGACACCCGATACGGGAAAAGACATTGAGGCCGCATCGGGCAACATGTTTACCCATGGGCAAAGTCGGATCGGCCATGGCAGTGTCCTGATCGCAGCGATCACGAGTTGCACAAACACGAGTAATCCAAGCGTAATGATCGCGGCCGGTTTGCTTGCAAAAAAAGCGGTCGAGCGTGGTCTGCTTATCGATCCGGCAGTAAAAACTTCGCTCGCCCCGGGCTCACGGGTTGTTTCCGATTATCTCGACAAAACCGGGCTGCAAACATACCTAGATAAATTGGGATTTAACCTCGTCGGCTACGGTTGCACCACTTGCATCGGCAACTCCGGACCGCTCCATCCGAATATCGAGAAGGCGATCCATGAATTCGATCTGGTCGCAGCCTCGGTGCTTTCGGGAAACCGAAATTTTGAAGCGCGCGTGCATCAACACATCAAGGCGAATTTTTTGATGTCGCCGCCGCTGGTGGTTGCGTTTGCGCTGGCTGGCCGGGTAGATGTCGATCTTTCGCGAGAACCGCTCGGCAAAGACAAACACGGAAAAGAGACTTTCCTGCGCGATCTGTGGCCGAGCCTGGGTGAAATCAGAGAGACGATGCAGTCGGCACTCAAGCCTGAAATGTTTCGCAAACTTTATCGCGATTTCGCCGACCAAAACCCGAAATGGAATGAAATTCCATCGAGCACGGGCGACATTTACCAGTGGGACGAAAAGAGCGATTACATTCACGAGCCGCCGTTTTTCGAGAATTTCTCCATGGAGCCGGGGAATGTCGAAGAGATCCGGAATGCGCGCGCGCTTGGTATTTTTGGCGATTCGGTCACGACCGATCACATTTCACCAGCGGGCGCGATCAAGGCGACTTCGCCGGCTGGGCAGTATCTGGTTTCGCGTGGAATCGATCACACTGATTTCAACAGTTACGGCAGCCGGCGCGGCAACGATTTGGTCATGACCCGGGGGACATTCGCCAATGTCCGCATTAAAAATTTGATGGTGCCTGGAACCGAAGGCGGAGTGACGAAGTATTTCGGAAATGGAACATCGGATACCGGCGAGCAAATGTCGATTTTCGATGCGGCGATGAAATACGCGGAAACAAAAACGCCGCTGATCATCTTGGCCGGACACGAATATGGCACGGGTTCATCGCGTGATTGGGCGGCGAAAGGAACGCGTTTGTTAGGAGTAAAAGCGGTCGTGGCGGCGAGTTTCGAGCGGATTCATCGCTCTAACCTCGTTGGCATGGGCGTGTTGCCATTGCAGTTTCTCGACGGAGCCACTGCGCAATCGCCTGGGCTCAACGGCTCCGAGATCTTTTCAATCACCGGGTTGTCAGACAAAGTTCGACCGGGTCATCAGGCAACGCTCGAGATTCAAGACAAAGACGGAAAATCACGTTCGGTGCCCGTGAAATTACGGATCGATACACCGATCGAGATTGATTATTACCGCCACGGCGGGATTCTGCCGTTTGTTCTCCGGCAATTACTCACGAAAAAATAGCCCTTTAGCGGCGTGCTGTGAGCGTTGCACTATTCTATCCCAATATTACGACGGTCATAGACCGCCGCTACAGAAGAATTTCTCTTCGCTCTATTGAGATGGGCGAACCCTCGGCGATAAAGGCGGAACGCGGCGGCCTCGCCAATGTTTCGGTAAATTGCGCGCCGTAAAGAGTTGTGACGTCGGCGGCGAACTCAAAGCTCTCTGCCCTCCAAATTTTCCAGCGCGGATGTTCGACCCGGTATTCGCTGCATCCCGCCCGCACACATGTATAGCCCCAATAATGTTCGGTGATGAATTCGGCGTGCGAGCCCGCGGCAATGGACTGTGCCTCGCCGCTGGCGCTCATCTTGATCGATTCCCATTTTCGACCGCGACGCCAGAAATACTCGACACTCACCGCAAGATCGACATGTTCGATTTCGTGCTTCATCGGCACCGCAAGATAGTGCTCGCCGTAAAATGCACGCGCGACCAAGGCAATAGCGCGACGCGGCACTAGTTCGCGAATGAAGACGACGCCGCGTCGCCACGCATCCGCGGATTTTTTCCGCACATAAAAGCGCAAATTCACTTCTTCGAAATCGCGATGCAGCGGAATGGGTAAACCGAGAAGGCGCGCGTCGAGAAAGAGAAAGCCGACGACACTAACGAAGGTTTCGCCGTTTTCGTAATCGAGTTCGGTTCCAGGCGGGAGCAGGGGCGCGAGAATCGCAGGATCGACAACGAAATTGAGTATGGCGAGATATCGCCAATTGGCGGTGAGGAACGGTCTCACGGCGACGATTTGAATCGAAACAGAAACCGCGAGCGTAATTATTTCTTTAATTCACGAACGCGGTAGCGAACCTTGCCTCTCACTGCAACAGTTTTTCAAGTGATGGATCGGGCTGAGTGCCGAGGGCGGTGGCCCTGGTATAGTGTCGTCTGGCCAGTTCTTTAGAGGCGGGTTGCATCGTTGCGTAAATAACGGCCAGATTGAAATGCGCGTCGGCGTAATCCGGATTGTTAGCGATGGCTTGAAGTATTTCTTTTTCAGCTTCCCCGAGCCGGCCCTTTTGGCTGGCGGTAACACCCAGATAATTGTGGGCAATTGGGCTTTTCGGATTAATCTCGAGCGATTTGGTTAGTTCGGCGACGGCGTCATCGAATTTCGCTTGCCGATAATAGACAATACCCAGAGTCGTGTGCACAAACTCGTCCTTGGGCGACACGGCCAGAGCCTTTTTCAATGTCAGCTCTGCCGTCTTAAATTTGCCACGGTGAAAATAAACGACACCGAGATTGGAAAGCGCGTAGAGATTATTCGGACTTTCGGTGAGGATTTCCTGATATTTGCTTTCAGCAGTACGGTATTTGCCGTGCTCGAAGCTCTCTTTCGCCGCGCGCGCGACATCCTGCAGATCATCTGGCACCGCCGGTTTAAAGATGCTGGCCGCAGGGGGATCGCTGGAATTATTCGTCGTCGCCCCACCGGCGTCACGAGGCGGTTTTTCTTTTTCGCCCGGCTCCGCTATCGTAATGGAGCCTATTGACGACTTCTTAGCGAAAATAAAACTCGCTTTCAAGGTCCCGGAGTTCTGGTCTGAAATTGAGGCCACCGGCTCCCGGAACAAAGCGAGCTCTTCATCGCTTAATTTCGTGACCGGCCGCGCCAGAAATTCGATCTGCGTGTTCAACGCGTCCGATTGGATTTTTAGTTTATCCAACTCCGCCAGCATCACCTTCTTCGCCTCGTAACGACGGGCTTCCTCCTGCCTTTCGCGCACAATGATGTTCCTCAAGAGTTCGTTTTCTTTGGCGAGATGCGCCGTTTCGTCGGCATTTGCGCCGGTGAGCTTGGCAGTTTGGAGCTGAGTGCTGGCCTCATCGAGTTGGACCGAAAGCTCGGCAACTCGCGCTTCGAAATATTGATTTTGTTTCTGGGTCTCGGCCAGTTGCTGTTGAAGTTGGGTTATCTGCTGTTTCGCATTGGCAAATTCCTTCGTATTTTTCGGCTTATCCTCACCAAGTGTCCGCACACTTTTTTCCGCACTCGCCAATTTCTGTTTCAAATCCCTATTCTCGGCCAGGAGCGCTTGCACGCGTTGTTCGGTTTCCTTCGTTCCTTTCAATTGGGCGACCGCTCCATCCCGTTCCTGCACAAGAGTGGCGATGTGCTCGCTCACGTCGGCGAATTTTGCGCTGGTTTCGTCCTTTTGCTTTTCCGCCGTCGCCCGCGCTTCCTCAGCAGCAGCAACCGCGTCTTTCAGGCGGGCGACCTCTGCACGCAATTGTTGCTGTTCTTTTGTGTTGTTGTCGCGGGACGACTGGAGCGCTCTTAATGATTCCTGTGCCTGTGCGAGTTGATCGCGAGCCTGTTGCTCTGATTTCTTGGATTTCTCGATCTCGCTTTGGGCTTTTTCAAGCTTCGAATTTGATTGCTGCAGCCGAGCATTCACAAGTTCCTTTTCTTTTCGCGCGGTCTCGAGATCGCTGTGTGATTTTTCAAGCGCTGCCTGCAATTGATCGAGATTGTCGCGCAATTTTTTGGTTGTCTCTTTGATCGTGGCGTCACTCGGGAATCGAGGTGTTGATTCGCTTGTACGAGATGTCATCACCTCTACGCCTGCTCCGGAGTGGCCTGCACCTTGCGGAAGTGCGGGAACAGTCTCCGGCAACCGGTTTCCACCGGCCGTCAGATCGTTTTGCGTCGATACCTTGCCCTGAATCCGCAAGATGCCTTCGCTAATTTTGCGGCCGCGATATTCGACTATCGCGGGCTGCCAATCGGCGTGCAATTTGCGCAATTCCTCGATTAGGCTTCCGGCAAATCGATACTTCGCCAACGCCGCCTTGAACTGATTATCGTGCTCGAATTTTTCGCCCTGCTGAGCGGTCATATATGCTTTCAGAAAAATCTCGCTAGGATCGTCCCGCTGCGCCGCAAACTGGTTTGAGGCCAGAAAAAAGAAACCGGCGAGTAAGATCGAACCAATTCGCTTCATAGAAGATGAGGCGCAATGATAATCGACGTGTCCATAACAATCCAGCGTTCGCGTGATTACCAGAATGTCTGGAGCAAATGCGAAAAGCGAGTCCTTTTCTTTGCAAAAGAGGATTCGAATCTTAAAATCTTGGCTCGGCAATGAAGCGATGGTGGCCGTAGCTCAATGGTAGAGCCCCAGATTGTGGTTCTGGTTGTTGCGGGTTCGAGTCCCGTCGGCCACCCCATTTTTTAAATCCCAAAATCCAAGTCCCAAGCTCCAAATTCTGGACTTTGGGCTTTGGGATTTGAAACTTGGGATTTTCAATTTCGTGTCTGTAGCTCAACTGGATAGAGCATCTGACTTCGGATCAGAAGGTTGTGGGTTCGAGTCCCTCCAGGCACGCATTCTCTCAGCCGTATGAACCGTTCACGTCAGGAGCTGGACAGCACCGTTGTCAATATCGAGCTCACGCTCGTCAGCATCATCCAAGGGGTTGCGCTCTTTTTCTTAACAGATAATGCCCGCTCTATTATGTCGGAGCGGCACTGGGACGCCTTTCTCTATGTCGCCGCCGGGCTGTGCGTGATCTTTATTTTCTGGTCGCGATCCATCATGCACACGCTCACTCTAATCAAATGGCCGCTGGAGTTTGGACATAACTTTTTCTACATCGCTTGTACGCTGGGTGAAGCGATCCTTTTCAGTCGGCTCGATCGTCCGCTGGCGTGGTTTCAGTTGAGCGCCGCTTACGCGGGACTCGTTTGGCTCCTTTTCGTCTATGACATGCGACTGATTCGTGCCCGGATGGCCGAATCGAATAACGATGCCGGTCGGGCCCTTTATGCGTGCGCCAGGGCCGATCAATTGCTCAACATTTGGGTGCTTGTTCCCTTGCTTTTCCTTCTCAATCTCGGGTGCGCATTCGCCATTTGCAGATGGCCTGATTTCTTTATCACTCGCGCCGGTCACGTTTGGTTGATCGGCGCGCAGCTCATTTCATTTGTTGTGTACCTCTTCTACGTGGCCCGTTTCTTCCGCGTCATCGCGCCACTTGTCCTGCAGAGCCATCAAGCAGACTAACGGCAGAATTTTCAAGGTCATGAACAAATTTCGCACTGGCGTAGTCTGGGCGAACCACCTACAGCAAATTCGATTCCGACAAATCCATTCAGCGGATATTAAAGAAAGCGGCTTCGTCTATGAAATCAGCTTACGCGGCTTGTTCCCGTACCTCGCACTGAATCGAAATTGGTAGCGACGACGCGGCGAACTGTCCAGCGCGGGATTACTTCGCTACGGGAGCAGCGACTGGCTCCTCATTCGATATGTCTATTACGCAGCGCCATTGCCCGTCAGCGTCCAAACGCCAGATTGATATTACTCTGAGATGAAGCGTCACTGGCGCACCGTTTTGTCCAGGCACGGTCAATTCGTCGTTGCCACGCATGTAGGCCAGCTTCCCGTCCGGCGAGAACGTCGGTTTTTCCGACACCCAGTGGATTTTAAATCCCGGAGTCTTGAGGCTCTCTGTGA